>DXJF01000114.1 GCA_019057375.1 Candidatus Heimdallarchaeota archaeon | reverse complement strand
TGAACAGAAACTTGATGAATATGGTTTATCTGCTAAAATCATTGCCTTACCAGGTCATTCTAAAGGATCTGTAGGAGTCCTAACAGAAGATGGACATTTTTTTTGCGGTGATATTCTTGAGAATATAAAACAACCTGATCAAGCAAGTATGGTGTCAGATAGCAATGATATGAAACAAAGTATTGAAAAAATAGGTTCTTTAGAGTTCAAATACGTATATCCAGGTCATGGTAGACCTTTTGAGAAGAAGAAATTACACTTATAAATCATCTTTCAATGAACTACCCTTGCCTAGGAGGGGGTCTTCTGACTAGTTTTTGTTTTTATTAAATACTAAACTCTTCACAGTTACAGGAAAAGCTTGACCTGAGTATAGAGGCACACCAATATCAATCCAATCACCTTCCTCAAGCTCTAATTCATCCATGCAAATAAGGTTATTTTGCAAAAACGTTTCTCGACGAAGAGCAATTCCCACAGATCCTCCCATATCTTGGTCAAAAATCAAAATAACCATTTTACCATTAGTAATTGAATTTGGTAATGCCTTTTCGATAGCTTTAGCAAAATCTGTTAGATAGAAATTATTCCTATAGATTGGATCTTTGAAGTATAAAGCTACTAAATCCTCTCCCTCTTGCATATCGAATCTTTTGAATGCTCCATTAACTTGCTCCTTAAGTTTCTCTGGATTGAAGTCTTCCTTTCTAATATTTACATTTAGCACTGGGATATTTTCGAGAGGAAACAAGATACTTTTATCAAAATAGCAAGTGGATCCAGATACTGAAAGTGAAAATGAACCTGCACCAATAACTGTTGCTCTGATTTTGTTCTCTGGCTCAAGAATTGGTAGATTATATTTATTCATTAAAGATTTGAATTCTTCTGCAAGATACTTTCCAATGTCATCAAATGTACCTTTCTCACCATAAATCATCTCAGCAACTCCACCTGAGAAAGAATAACCATCAATTGGAATGCTAAAATCTAAATCACTCGTCATCATCAGTTCTTTGGCAATTTTGCTTTTTGCTGGTCCTCTCATTACTTCAACTAAAGCATGTGCATATTTCTTAGCTATTGTTTTAACATCTTTTTCGGGGATAACAGCGCCTATTTTGTAGTCTAGATCAAGTTCTTTCATTATGAACTCAGTTGGCTCATCTATCCTCCAAATCTTGAAATCTTTGTCTATTCCTAGCAATCTCCCACCAACATTTATACAGGATGTACTTGTTACTTCACCCTTTGATGCAATAGCAAGATTACTAGTACCTCCACCAATATCTATATTCATTATTGTATTTTCATCTTTCAGAGTCTGATCAACAATGCCGCTCCCCATGGCTCCAAGCAGAGATTCAAAGTTTGGTCCTGCTGCAGCACTAACAAATTTTCCAGTTGAAGAAGATAATCTTCTCACTATTTCCTCTGCATTTTGTTTCTTAGCTGTTTCTCCAGTAACTATGACTGCACCTGTATCTACCATCTCTGTCTTGATGCCTGCTTCCTTGTACTCTTCTTCAAAGAATTCTACAACTGCCTCAATATCTATGTTAAAGCGATCTAATAACGGAGTGTCAATTATATTGCCCTCATAGATTATTTTACGGTTAATCAGATGAAAGCGATTTGACATATTGAAAAAACTTCTTTCTCTTCTCAGAGTTAAACCTGAAAATACAAGATGTGATGTAGAAGACCCAACATCAATTCCAACACTTAAAACATTCAAGTATTCACCAATATCATCACCTGTTTGAGAAAGAATTTCAGGAAATATCTCAGCTAACTTGTTCTTATTTTGCTGAATCTCTTCAATTTCTGTATTAGAATACCCCATTAACTCTCTTGCAGATTTTATCTCTAAAACTGATTTACTGCTCTTCAATTCTAATGTATCTTCCTCAGTACTTACGATCCTTATCTCCAATTCTTTATCATGATGCTCAGGTAATTCTATTCTTTCATCTGAATTTAACAGCTGCTCCTTCAACTCTTCAGGAATATCTAAGAACTTTTCACAAACTGTACAGAAGAATTTGATTGAGGTTGTTTTATCACTGCCTGGAAGGACCGGACCATCTTCAGTAGGACGACGGATTTTATTATCAACTTGTCTTTGAATACCAGCTAATGTAATATCAAACATTTCTACCATTCTGTCGATTAAGTTTTCATAAATTGGACCTGTTTCTAGAACTGATTCAAGTGCTAATCTAAATTCTGAAACAAGTCGGTAAAATTGGGCCAATTCTGTTAAATCTTCTTGTTCGTGTTGTTTAATTAGTGCATCATATTTTTCTGAGAATGTTTCTCTCAATTCCTTTGCATTTTCTTTGTTATATCTCTCTAAAAATGCATTTACAATCCCTACTATGGCCCATTTTTGGTTTTCAATATCAACTCTAATGTTTGATTCATCAGCTGCTTTCTTAGACATATATTGGAAAATTATCATTTCACATAAATACATTATTATAGCATAATAATACAATAATGTATTATGGAGCAAACTAAAACACGAAGAACATTAATTGAAAGAGCTCAAGCAATATTCAAACTAGTTGACTATGAAGATGATCCCTTTCCAAAATCTAAACTCCAAAAAGTAGGTCTAAACCCAGCCACAGCTGAAAAATGGTTAAATCTAATTGTGTATATACAGAAGCAACCTAGAATCAGATTGATAAAAACGAAAAATAATACGATAATAGAAAAACAAGAACAAAAGTACCACACGATGAGCAGAGAAATATTCATGGATCCGAAGAAGAGTTACGAAGAGCGATTTCATGCGTTGAGTGATTATCTAAGAGCTCTTATGACCTCAGAAAGATTAAAAGAATAGAAAATATCAGAATTCAGATATCAAGGCAACAACATCTGGTCCTGTGTGTGCAGATATCGTAACCCCCGTGCATCTTGTTCTGATTTTCACATCTTTGAAGTGTTTTTCTAATTGTTTCTCCATTCTTCCAGCAAATTCTAGATTATTACCATGAATAATAATAACTTGTTTTGGAAATCTAGTAAAATTCTCTGAAGTTAATTCAAGGATTTTATGAATGCCTTCATCTGTTTCTGTTACAGTTGTGGCGACTTCGTTTTTGCCTTCTTCATTAACAATTGTAATAGGTTTCTTTTTTAGAAGAGTTCCAAGAATGTATTTAGTCACCGAGATTCTACCTCCCTTACGCAAGAATTTCAGTGAAGGAAGAAGTATGTAAGTTTTGATGTTTTTAACATGTTCTCTTAGTTTTTTTGCAATTTCATCAGCATCTAAACCTTGTTCTTGTAGTTTCAAACCCTTCTCAATCAACAGTACCTCAGAATATGACGCATTTAATGCATCAACAAGATGAACCTTAACTTTGTCATTTTTCCTCTTAAGCATATTTACCCCCAAACGTGCGCTGTTCATTGTTCCACTTAAACCTGAACTTAGAGTTACCACTATTATTTCTTCTACTCCTTCTTTTGCTAGTTCTTCATAAACAGTAAAGAAATCATTAGGGGTTGGTTGAGCAGTTTTTGCGGAGAAATCATCAACTGAGTCATATTTGCTATAATAGGAATCAAGATCAAAACTTCTATCCTCCTTATGTACAACATCATCTGCATCACTAAAAGTTACAGTCAAAGGAACAACTTTCACACCTATTTTTTCAGCATAATCAAGATCGATATCTGAACCACTATCCGTAACAAAACCTATGTTCATAGTTTTTCCATTCATTTCCTAATTTATAAAAAGTTCTCTGAAACAAGAGAATAAAAATAATATAAGAAGAATGGTGGCCGGACCATGATTTTCAGTATTTCAGAACGCATCTGAAACCTTTTGAACACGGGATCTCCTGGTCCCAAACCAGGGGCCATACCAAGCTAGACCATCCGGCCACTAATTCTACACTATTTGCGTTTAACTCATCTAATTAAGCTTTTCGTTCTTGTTACAACTAGTTCAATCAAACATTACTCTGTTGGCTAACATAAGCAAAACATCTTCTATTAACCAGTTGTTAACTTGTAACCAGAGTTTGTTTATCAGAAAATCTGCAACAACTTGGTCAGGATTTGATGGTTTGCTCATAACACTAGGGGGGAAAAATGTTCTATCTCTGTCATGAGCACCAAAATTGTGACTGATTTCGTGTTGAATAAGATTTTCTGCCCAATCTCCGACAATTGTTAACCAACTATACCCACCTAGTTCTTCTGATTGACCAAAATGAAAACATGCATTCATTTCATAGTAAGCAAATCCATAATGTTCAGATGTTTGATTCGAATATGATGTTAAGAGATCAAAACCATTATTTTGGTTAGATCTACCCGTTGTAACATTCCATTCATTTTCTAATCCTAACATCTCTCCTGCTGAAGCTAAAGCATCATCATCCACTACTAACCAGCTAAGATTAGATGGGTGCCATTCAAGTTCTAGAATAGGTATCAGCTTAATTCCAAGTTCCTTTTCAAAGAAATATGATGTTGCTGTGATGGTTGTAAAAAGATCTGATCTTCCTATCTCGTCCCCAATAGTTTCCCAATTGTCATTAAGCATCAAAACATAAACACGATGTTCGTATTGTAGGATGGATAAATCATCTAGGTAGACATTGGTATTATTATCGGCATAGGTGAAAGATATCTGTAAGGTAACGTTAGTGATTTCTGAAGCTTCACCATAGTGTATAATCTGATTTTGTACTGAACCTACGTTGAGTTCCAAGCTCATATTAGCTTCGATACCATCTGAGAACAGCTTAAAGTTAATGCTACTGTTAGTACTTTCTATAACTTGTTCAAAAGAGAGAAAATGACTGTTAGTCATATTGATTGTTTGTGAGATGCTAACCCAGATAGAATTATTTGGTTGTACATCTTGAATATTGCTAATAAGAAGGCTATTTCCATCCAGAGAACCATGGGTGGAAATTCCTACAGAGGTATTATCGCTCACTTGATTAATATTCCAACCACTTAGTCCATCCTGAAATTTTTCATTTGATAGTTGTTCCGTTTCTTGTGGATTAACAACGTTGAAAATCATTGACAATTCTTCTAAAACATCCGGAGCTTTATCCTCAAATGTGAAATTAACAAACTCTGTTTTATATTCTCCAACATTTAGTGCAAAGAATCCCGTACTTGTGTTTAACAGAGGTCCAACATCAATGGTAATAAGCTCAGTACCTCGTAGAAGTTCTTGATTAATATCATAACGCATTGTATCATTAAGGGAATACAGAGTGGAACTAATTCTTATTTCAACAGATTCAACCGTTAGTTTGTTAATTCCACTGATATCTAACTCAAATTTTAGCTTTAGAGGATCTCCTTTCAATATTTCTTCTGGATGTAATAAGGAAATTAAAGTAGCTTCTCCCGAGAAATAATTAGAAATAATTGTATTAGTGACAAAATAACCACCCACACCCACAGCTGTTAGACCAATTAATAATATAGCAATAAGAGTGGTTCTTTTCAAACTACCTTCACTAAAGGAATAATATGTTAAACTATTATATATTCTTTGGATTGTAAAAAAGGAAGAGGATTATACACTTTCAGGTTCTATTTCTACCTTTTCTCCCATTTTCCTTTCTGTTCCAGTAAGTAATCGTTTGAGGTTCGCCTTATGACGCCAGAAAATAAATACAACCATTATACAAGCAACAATTAATGCCCAAAGACTACCATTGAAAAACCAATCAGTTCCTGCAAAAATCCAATATATGACAGGTGCAACCAGTGCCATTATTAAATTTGAAAGTGACATGATCTTGGTAAATTTGAGTAATGGAATCCATGCTAGAATAACAATCACAAAAGCAATGGGGTTGATTCCCAGTATTGCACCAGATCCTACAGCTGCAGATTTTCCTCCTTTGAATTTAACCCAAACAGGTAAAGCATGACCTACTACTGCCATTAGAGCTACTAAAGTTAACAAAAATCCTTCATCAAGGAACTTTGGAAAGTCTGTTCCTACACTTTTAGTTCCAAACCCAGAATAATTTCCTAACCAGATATAAAGTCTCGCTAGAAGTACTGGTATTGTCCCCTTAATCATATCAAGTCCCATTGTTAGGAAACCTGCTTTTTTTCCTAGTGCTCTCATTACATTAGTTGCACCCATATTTCCTGAACCATAGTTCCTTATGTCAATTCCACGACCAACTTTACCAACTATATATGCAAAGGGTATAGAGCCAAACAAATAGCCTGCAACCACTAAAAGAATCTCATATAGAATCTCATATGCCATAGGGTAGAAGATTGTAGACTTTTATTTAAAATTTGCCAGAAGATAAAAAGTACATAAAAAGAAATAGGATAGATTCAGAATAAAAAAGAGAGGAAATGTTTATTTCTCAACGCAAATCATAGTCATAGTGCTACGCACATTCTCTAAAGCTCTTAGATTTTCAGTAACAATTTTCTTTAACTCATCCATTGTATCTGCTTCAATTTTTGCAATGAGATCATAAACACCGTAAACAACATGAGCTTCTTTTACGTTGGGTAAGGACATTAGTTGGTTGAGTACGCCCTTTTCTTCTCCAATCTCACTATTTATCAGAATAAAAGCTATCGCCATCAAGACATCACCTACAGAATGTATGTATTATTGTTTAATAAACTTTTTTCAGAATTGCTTAAATAGATACGGAACCTTAAAGGAAAAATAAGTTCTCTCTATTCAAGTATTTATGTCAAACCAACGAAATTTTAAGCGCTTTTAACTTTAAACACTTAGAATGCAAGAGATCATTATTCCTGATAAACTCAAAGAATTAGCAAAGCCTTATTTCTTTAAGGCTGAAAAGAAGAATGAAACCAATACTTTGGTTATTCTAGTACATGGTTTTGGTGCTTCTGCAACAGAAACTAGACCGTTAGGGGAATATTTGTGTGGGAATGGATTTGACATTTATGGCATTTTATTAACTGGTCATGGAACAGATCCCAAAGATATGGATTCAATCAGTTGGAGGGATTGGTACGAGAATATTGCTAAAATATATGATGAGTGTGCCAAAAAATACAATAACGTATATATTGGCGGTATTTCGCTAGGTGGCGCCTTAACTCTATATGCATGTACCAAGCTCAAGTTTACAGGTTTTTTTACAATAAATTCATTATATAGATTTTCAAGAAAACTCACCCCCTTAATATGGTTATTGCATTTTTTCAAAATACATAGACCTAGAAATATTGATAGGATAAAATGGTATGTTGAAAACGATTTATTTGCTTATCCTGATGATTCAACATACGCTGCTTATCAAATTTTAAAGATGCTAAACGTTTTACATAGAAAGATAGATCAAATTGATGCTCCTGCCTTAATCATACAATCAAAAGAAGATAAGACAATAACTCCCAGAAGTGCAGAATGGATTTATGAAGATTTAACATCAGAAAAAGAATTAGTACAACTTCCAAGAGGGGATCATATACTAACAGTAGATGAAAATAGAGAAGAAGCCTTTAAGAAGATCGAACAATTCATAAAAAAGCTAATAATAAGCAAATAACGAAAAATATTAAAAAGAATAGCTCAAAGAAGCGTTATAACAAGCAATGCCTCAATGGTGTAGCTCGGCCAATCATTGCGGACTTTCACATGAGAAAGTCCGCGTGACTAAGCAGGAATATCCGCAGACCCGGGTTCAAATCCCGGTTGAGGCACCAAACTTTTCTTAAACCTTTCAAGTCTTCAAATTAAACTTTATTAAAGTTCAATTATACTGTTCTCGACAACTGATGGTTGATTATAGACTTACTACAATGGAGGATATTGATAATCTAGTATTATTGAGAATAATATTCTTACAAGAAGCTGAGGAAGTGGAACCTTCAAGTTCTGTAGAAGAGTTGAAAAAATCGCTTTATAACTATTTCAAAGAAAAAATACCTAACAAAATATTTGTATCATGGTTAGCTGAGGATGGAGGTAAAATTATAGCAACAAGTGGTTTTTCTTTCCATGTTGTACCTCCATCATTTGAAAATCCTTCAGGAGAAGAAGCTTATCTCATGAACATGTATACACTTCCCGAATACAGAAAACAGGGAATAGGGAGCAACCTTCTAGATAAAACTGTAAATGAAGCCAAGAAAAGAGGAATAAGAAAAATTAGGCTACATACAACAGATGTTGGTAAATCATTATATGAAAAGAAAGGCTTTGTAGAAACAAAAAGTGAAATGGTTTTACTTTTAGTTTAAACATAGACATTCAAGAATAAATTTAAAAATAAAAGCTACTGACTTTATTGACCAGACCTTTTCGTAACTTTAAGCGGGGATTGCCGAGTGGTCAAAGGCGCTGGACTTAGGATCCAGTCCTTAGTGGTTCGGGAGTTCGAATCTCCCTCCCCGCACCAATTTATAAACTCACTTGCAATTTTATGTCGTCTTAAAACAACCATCCTTAGCCCCTTTCCTCATTTTGTTCACTTTCAACAAAGTCTGTCTGTTTTTCTTAAATATCCCTTTCACTTATGTTATATCGGTAATCATGTCTTCATGCTCTCTATTGCAAGAAAACTTACTAGATCTGGGGGTAGTTACTGTAAAATTCGATTTACAGTTGGGTCCTATTGTTCTGCATAACCATTCTTCATTGTCAGAAGATCTGTTAACGAGATTAGCGATTAAAGGAACTTCATCTTTAATGAATGGTCTTTCTTATAATTATAACAATTCCAGACGTTTCAGAGGTCTGCTTCAATTATCAGAAAAGTACTTTGTTTATGGGTTCGATTTGGTGCTTATTGATGATAATAGTGATGAAGGAGACTTTTCACCTATTATTGTCTTTTTAGTTTTTCCAACTAGTTCCTTACCTCTTATAGGATCAAATATTCGCTCAATTGAAAAAACAATATATCAGTTGACACAATCTTTCTTAACCTTATCACATCTGAATCCTGATTTTGGATCTGGATTAATATCTTCTATACAAGATATATTGCTTTAGAATACTTCAACTTTCATTTTACTTTTTTATCACTAAAAATCTCCTAATTTCCTTCTTTTTTCAAACTAGGTGAAAAAGAACCTATAAATAACCCATATGGCTATACAATTGTTAGCAACATAAAAGTTGATTTTATGAGTAAAGAAGAATATGTAGAACCAATTAAAAAGAAAAAATGGAGCTTTTGGGGCATTGGGTTACTTATTTTCACAGCATTCTTCATAGGACTAATGTTCCTTCTTGAGGCTGTGATTCAACCTAGAGAAAGCTTAACTGCAACCATCCTTGCTTATGTTTTAGGTATAGTGTCACTTGCAGTGTTTGCTATTTTAGTAAGAGATAAAGGAAGAGTTATGCTATCCGTTCCAATTTTACTAATAGTAGTATTTGGGACAGGTTATCTCTTCAACTATGTTGTAGCAGCCCCAGTGTACAATCCATTTGCTCCTATTTCTGAAAGAACTGAACCAATTCTGGAAACTTTCGCAGTGTTAAATGAAACAATGCCTGAAATGTTTGCAGGAGAATTTAGTTTAGAAAATGTTGAAAAATACAGTCAATTTGCCTTCGTTGGTGATTTGGCTTTAGCACTGCCTTTGTTCTTTTTTGGAACACTAGGTTTAACGTGGGTAGTACAGATATTCACGACAGCTTTGAAAATTGCAACAATTTTTGAGTCAATATTTGCTGCGTTGTTTATCATCATTGGTTTGATTTTAACACCACTCGTACATCTCATGTTAGCAGGTGTGGTTTCTGTAGGGGTCGACGCGGTTCCAGGAGGAATACTCCTAGCTGATGGATTCGGAACACTTTTCGATCAAAATGCAACTTCTACTGAAATACAACAGGCTCTTGATAATTTGTATGATGCATCACTGTACTTTAATCAAACAGCTGAAACGTTGAAAAGCTTACAAAGTGCAGGTTTAATAAAAATTGCAGGTATAATACCATTTCTGGGATCAATACTTACGAATGTTTATTGGGTTTCTTTAGCTCTTGCACAACTAACGCAAGGAATAGGTCCATTTGCAGAAGGACTGTTTATGGTAATGGGAAGTATTGAAGGGTTTGGTGATGTGTTTAATGGATCATTTTCCATAAAACAAGCTCCAGATGGCAGTGAATCTGTTTCAATTAATGAAATAAATGAAACAGCGTTTGATGAAGCAATAGATGGTATTAGAGCTGGTGTTGATGTTATTGGTAACAGCACAGATTCTCTTGATGACGCACTTGAAAGCTTAGACAATGTTTCAATTGAAGATTTAGCAGGAAATATTTCAAAAATACCTTGGATGCCAGACGAAGCTTATGTGGCAATTGCTACTTATGCGGAACTTGCTTCAACATATCTACAAGATATTAAAGATATTATTGCTGGAATTTCAATTCTCTTAAGTAAACCCGCAGGAAGTAGTGATGCTACACTTGTGCACTTTTTCCTAGGATGGGTAAACGTTCTGTTTGCTGGAACATCAATCGGAGAAATAACTGCATTTAATGGTACATATGAGAATTTTGACTATGCATATGGTAACTTTTCAATTGTAGATACAGAACTAAGTACTCCTGAAGTTCAAGACATCATAAATAGAGTTGGTGGAAACATCACTATTGGAAAAGACTTTCTAAGTTTTGCATACGACTTCACCCAAGTTGGAATACCTTTTGCTAGTTTAGGTTTGAACCTGGCTACTGGATTTACAGATATGGAAGGAATCATAGATATCTTTGAAACAACTGATTATCAGAATGTTACAAATTATCAGACAATTCTTGATGATACTTCGGCTATTAATGTAACCCTAACTAGCATTGAAGCTGATGCTATTGCAGTCAATGATTCTGCTACAGTAGTATATGATAAAGCTCAGATTCAAGGATATGGTTTCCTTAGTGATTTTGCAGGTGGATTTGCAGAAACAATGATACAGTTTGATATGATTAGCTCTATTGCAAGCACAAAATACATCGCAAATGCCATGTATTATATGGTATACTCACTACGAGAACTGAGCTACACTTATTCAAATATTACTAAAGGAGAAACAAACTTTTATGTTCCAGACTATGTTGCAGCTGAAAATAACTTCCTAGCTGCAAACGAGTCTTTGAACTATGCAATATCAAATATGACTCTATCGATATTTTACATGAATCAGTCTGTTGATGCTGGAATGACACAATTGGTATCTCCAAGAGACACTCTTATTGTAATCAGAGATTCTCTGACAGATGTAAATACTGAATTGGACACTATTCTAACAATAGTGCTACCAGATCCAATCGCTCAAGCAGCTCAATTTGTAACAAGTGTAAATAACATCTTTACAATTCTTGAAAATGTAAATACAGAACTCCAAACTATGAGTCTATCTTAGATAGCCTCTTTCCTATCCTTTTTTTTTATTATTTTCTTCCGACAAAAAGCTATTTTGTACCATTGCCTAAAGAGAATAACTTTTTATTAAATATTCATCTATAAGATTAGAATTATAAGTAGGGTACTACTATGAGTCCAAGTAATGTTTTTCTAGGATACGATCATGGCAAAGGCGATTTTCAAGAATTAACAGATTCAACTAAATATCAATCCATTATAGAAGGGGATTTAACTGACATATCTAGGCAATTGTCTTCATTAGGTTTAGATGGTCTTCTAATTTTCCATCATGAAAAGAATGAATGGCATTTGGTTTTTGGTAGTCATCTAGGACTTGTTGCTCAAAGAACAGGTCGAAGAATAGCTGATACAATTAGCAGATCAGGGTTCTTGATTTCATCAGGCGAGAGGACAGGTATAAAATGCCGTTTGGAACAAATCACTGAAGATAATATTGGTGATTTACATAAGACAGTACAAGAGAAGTACATAGATACAGATCTTGGAGGTTTTCAAGGAGACTCTAGACAAGATTCTTTCCCTAAGAAAGTGTTTGCACAAGATACACCACCCGCTAAAGGTGTTTTCGAAGAAACTCCAAAGATTCAAGATCAAAAACTACCACATCCCCAGGATGTTTATGAACCAAAACCTATCGTTGAACCAACACATGAGCCAGCAATTGAACCAATAGCTGAACCAGAACCAGAACCAGAACCAGAACCACAAACTATGGTTTTTCCAGAACCTGAACTTGTTGTTGAACCACCATCTAAAACTTTTATCGAACCTGTTGTTGAACCTGTTGTTGAACCAGAACTAGAACCATCTGTAGAGGTTGTTGAAGAACCTGAGGCTGAAATAATAAAAACAGTTGAGGAAACAGTGAAAGATGTCGTTGAAGATGTTGTCGAGGAAGTTGTTGAACAAGTTACTGAAGCTGTGGCCAAGGGTGTTGCAGCAGAAATATCAGACGAAAGAGTAGCTGGATTGGTGAAAGAAGCTATTGAAGAAAAAACCGATGAAATCGTTGACAAAGTAGTTGAAGAAGTTTCCGAGGAAGTACTAGAAGAAGTAGCAGAAGAAATTGAAGATGCTGTTAAAGAAGTACTTGATAAGGAAGAAACAATTGCTGAAGCTGTCGAGGATGTCGTCGAAGAAATCGTCGAAGAAATCGTCGAGGAAGTCACTGAAGCTGTTGAAGAAATCGTCGAGGATGTCGTTGAAGATGTCGTTGAAGATGTTCTTGAAAAAGCGGAAGGTATAAGCGAAGAAAAAGCTGAACATATAGCTGAAGATATAGTTGAAAAGGTTGTAGACGAAATTACTGAAGAAGCTGTAGAAGAAGCTGTCGAAGAAAAAGTAGATGAAATCACTGAAGCTGTTGAAGATACCGTAGAAACAAAAATAGACGAAGAATCAGAAGATTCTTACTAATTCTATTTTCTTTTTTTATTTTCTTTTTCATTTCAAAAGTCATTTATAGAGAAAGCAGACATTTTTCTTAATGTCTAATCGAACACTAACTATTCTTGCAGGCGGCCATTCTAGAAGATTTCAGAAAAAAGATGGTCAGTGGTTAGACAAAGCTTTGTTACATTTTAACAATGAACCTCTTTTAATACATCTTTTAGCTCAAGGAAACGAAATTTTTGATGGTATCAATATTTCTGTAAATTCAAATTCTAGAAAGCGTGATTATAAGGAGATTATAGAGGGTTATTTACCAAATATCAGTATAGATTTCACTGTTGATTTAAGAAAAATCTCTTTAGATGGTGTTCTAAAAGGAATTTATTCAACTCTTAAAAAGAGAACAAAATCTTCAGTTCAATTCATCCCTTCAGATCGCCCCTATCTCGACTTAAGTATTTTAAGAGGTTTAAAAGTTATGAAAAGGGGAGTAAGTTTGCTCAGGTATGATAATGGTATGATTGAGCCTTTACTTTCTCTATACGGGGCACAAGCATCTTTTCCAGAGAGCTTTTCTCAACTTCCATTGTCAAGAGCAGATGTTCCAATTAGATTTTCTAATGAAATTCAAGTTTATAGTATAAATGAAATACTTGATAGAAATAATTTATCTTCCAAAATTTTCGCTAACATTAATATTCAACCTGATATCGAAAATGAAGGAATAGAATATTCTAATTCAGCAGCAGTTAATATCCCCAATTCAGTAATAATCGAGAGAGAACAGCCAAATTTTACATTTGATGATACTAGATACAACAAGGAAGATGAAACCGTTGAGACTCTTATTGAAATTGAAAATTATTACTCAGCTTTTCTTTTATCCTTTTATTTCTTGAAACAAAAGAAAATTTCCATTGGAAAATACAAGGCATTTGGAATTGAATCGTTGAAGAAAGAATATGAATTTTGGATTAAAAATGAAATGCCTTTTCTTGCTCTTCACTCTTTGGATGATCTTGCTAAATATTTTCCTAGGGAGAGAAAACCAAGTATCAGTGCTGAAATTAAGGAATTAAGAAAAAAAATGAAGATTGAACCAAGAAGAATAAAATAAATCTCCTAGGTCTATTCTTTAGATATTTTAATAGCGCATACTTTGAATTCAGGAATTTTAGCTAGAGGATCTAAGGCATCATTAGTTAGAAGGTTTGCAGCAGATTCTTTGTAATGGAAAGACATGAAGACTAAACCTTCTTGGATTCTATCTGTAACTCTAGCAACAGTTGTTAAACGACCTCTTCTTGATTCAATAGTAATCTTATCTCCACTCTTAATGCCGAGTTTTTCAGCATCTTTTACGTTAATCTCACTTCTTTCAATAGGTCTTCGTTCATGTAATCCTTTAGATCTGCGAGACATTTCACCTGTATGGAAGTGATATAAGATACGACCAGTTGTCAGCATGTATGGATATTCCTCATCAGGTAATTCTGCAGGATCTATGTAGGAAATAGCATGGAATTTACCCCTTCCTCTAGTAAACTCTCCTTGATGGAGTATTTTAGTTCCTTCGTGATCCTTGTCTTTACAAGGCCATTGTAAACCAATTTCCTTAATTCTTTCATAACTTATCCCTCCATATATTGGGGATAGAGTTGCTACTTCATCCATAATGTCACTAGGACTACTATAATTTGCTTCAATTCCAAAACGATTTAACATTTCTTGGAGTATGTCCCAATCATCTCTTCTGTTATTTATTGGATTAATTGCTTTCCTAACTCGTTGAACTCTCCTCTCTGTATTTGTGAAAGTACCATCTTTTTCAGCAAAAGAAACTCCTGGAAGAACGACATCTGCGTATTTTGCTGTTTCAGTGAGGAATAGGTCTTGAACTACAAGGAATTCAAGGTTTTCAAGAGCTTCTTTTACATGATTTAGATTTGGATCACTTAAAGCAGGATTTTCTCCCATAATGTAAATTCCACGAATGTCTCCACTATGAGCTGCATGCATTACCTCTACAACTGTTAAACCTACCTTGTCATCAAGATTGGAAACCCCCCAAGCTTTCTCAAATTTAGCTTTGTTTTCTGGATCAGTTACTTGTTGATAACCGGGATAAACATTAGGTAATCCTCCAAGATCACAAGAACCTTGAACATTGTTTTGACCCCTTAGGGGATTGACTCCAGTACCAGGACGTCCAATGTTTCCAGTTATCATGGCAAGATTAGCTAGAGATAAGACATTATCTGTTCCAGTGGTATGTTGAGTTATACCCATTGAGTAAACTATTACAGCTGTTTTGGCATTTGCATATAGCCTAGCAGCTTCTTTAACCTCTTCAACATCAACATTTGCGATTTTACAGAGTAATTCCAGCGATGTGTCCTTTAGGCCTTCTTTGAATTCTTCAAAACCTTCTGTTCTGCTTCTGATAAATTCTTCATCATGTAGTTTCTCATCTAGAATAACTTTCATGAAAGCATTGATTAAAGCAACATCCGACCCTGGTTTCTGTTGTAGATAGATTTCTGAATAATCAGAAAGTTCTATTCTTCTTGGATCTGCAACAATCAGCTTTGTGACTTCTCTTTTGACTGCTTGTTTAATTTTTATACCAATAACTGGATGAGCTTCTGTTGTATTGCTACCTATTATGAATATTACTTCAGCATCGTTAGTTAAATCACCAATACTATTAGTCATAGCACCTGAACCAAAAGCTTTGGCGAGTCCTGTAACAGTTGAAGCATGACATAACCTTGCACAATGATCTACATTATTGGTTCCAACAGCTGCTCTTGCGAACTTCTGCATAAGATAATTCTCTTCGTTAGTGCATTTAGCAGAGGCTAGGAAAGCAAGAGCTCCCGGACCACTTTCATCTCGAATACTTTTTAGTTTCTTTTCAACTAAATCTAATGCTTCATCCCAAGAAGCTTCTACAAATTCTCCTTCTTTCTTGATCAATGGTGTGTTTAGCCTTTCTGGATGATTAACAAAGTCCCAACCATATCTGCCTTTTACACAGAGAGCCACACCATTAACAACATTGTAATGATTTGAATCAACATAAGAAATTGTGTTAGTATTTGGGTTTGCAAGAACATCGAAATTGCACCCTACACCACAATAAGAGCAAACTGTTGTGGTTCTGGTTAAATTTTTCCAATGTTCTGAATCTCGTACATGATGATTAACAAGAGCTCCAACTGGACAGAGTGCAACACAATTACCACAAGCTACACAGCCAGCACTCTCAAAACTACCACCGTCTGGTGTGGTGGGGTAGCCATCAAATTTTCCTCTCTCCATAGAAAGTACATTACAAACTTGTAGTTCACTGGAAACTCTTACACAAATACCACATTTGATGCAGTTTTCGTAGTTGAGCGAAAAGAATTCGTTCGATTCATGTAAATCTACTTTCCTTTCCTCAATTTCTACAGGTTCATCCAAATGTTCTAATTCAAGAGTTTTAATCTTACAAATTTGACCGATTGCACAAATAATACATTCTTCAGTGTGTAATTTTGCAAATTTAGTGATTAACGCTTTTCTTGTTCTTAAAATTCTTTCAGAATCTGTTTTAATTATTGCATTTGGTTTAGCAAGTTCTTTGCAGGAAGCTACTGTTTTTGAAACATTACCAATTATTTCTTCCACAACACACACTCTACATTTAGCTGCGGGTTCTAAAGCAGGATGATGGCATATTGTTGGAATTTCAATACCGTTCCTTTCAGCAATAGAAAGATATGTTTCATTCGTGTGACATTCAATTTCCTTACCATCAATTGTTATCTTAATAATTTCTCCATTTGCCATGATTTTCACATAATTAAATGATTATTTTGATAATGATTGTGTTACTAAAAATAATTTTTACAAAAATCTTTCGCTATCCTTTTCACAACTAAAAATTGTTTTTACACAAAACTTTAATCTAGCTAATATCTTTACACAAAACTTTAATCTAGCTAATATTTTTAGTATTTAATATCCAATTAATTAATATATTATACTTATAGCATAAACAAAGGGGAAAGCATGTCAGAGACAACTCATAAGATTTACTTCCAGAATGCACAAAATTTGAGGACTCTAGAAGATGAATCTGTTGACCTTATTCTCACAAGCCCAATGTACCCACTTGTTCAAATATGGGATCATGTTTTTTCTCAGCTAAATCCCGACATAGGTGTAGCATTAGAAGAAGAAGATGGAAATCTAGCTTTTGAATTAATGCATCAGGAACTAGATAAAGTGTGGAATGAAGCTTTCAGAATACTGAAAACTAATGGAATTGCATGCATTAACGTTGGAGATACGACTAGAAGTATTGGAAATGATTTCAAACTGTATGCATCTCATTCTAGAATTATTTCTCATTGTTGTAAAATAGGTTTTCAATGTCTTCCGCTCATCATTTGGGCAAAACTAACAAATGCCCCTAACAAATTCATGGGGTCGGGTATGTTACCCCCTGGAGGATATGTAACTCTGGAACACGAATATATTCTTGTTCTTCGTAAAGGCGGTAAAAGGGAATTCAAAACAGACATTGAGAAGAAAAAGCGAATTGATAGCTCATATTTCTGGGAAGAAAGGAATAAATGGTTCTCTGATGTTTGGGATCTCAAAGGTGTCCACCAAGCGTTAAAACAGAACAATACACGAGAAAGAAGCGCAGCTTTTCCTTTTGAGTTAGCTTATCGTCTAATAAATATGTATTCCTTAAAACATGATATTGTGTTAGATCCTTTTCTAGGAACAGGAACCACCATGCTAGCTGCTATGGCTTTAGAAAGAAATAGTATTGGAGTTGAAATTGCTACTAATTTCAACGAAATAATCGATGGAAGAATAAAAGACATAGTAACTTATGCCAATAAATACAATCATAATCGATTAGAAGAACATAAGGATTACATGATTGAACATGCTCAAAAACATGGAGAACTTAAGTATAGAAACGAATTTTATGATTTTCCTGTTAAAACAAAACAAGAAATAAATTTTAAGCTTAATGAGCTCACAGCTGTAAAGAAAACCAACGACACTATCTATCAAGTGTTTTATAATGAATGATTTTCTATCTTACTCTAGATTTTTATAGCACTTTAGCTGCTTTTTCTTAACATAGAAAGAAGTGTGATTTTTGACCATAAATACAAAAGTAGCCATAATAGTTCCTGAAAAAGATCAAGCAGCTCAAACAATATGGCACGTTTTGAATCAGCAATCATTCTTCAAAGAAACAGACGAAAGTTTTGATAACATTCCTGTCTATTCGCTTAAACAAAACCCCAATGAAATAAAATTAATCCATACAAAGAGGGATGGTGTAGAATCATGTCATCTGGATAGAGGAGTGAATGCCGAATTATACATATTTGCTAGTAGACATAGAGCAGCTTCTGGAACACCGGCATTATTAATACACCCTACTGGAAATTGGTCAAAAATCACTTTGGCGGGGAGAGAATCTGAACTTTCTTACACTTCAAGCTGGGCTTTGAACTATGGATTGAAGAAACTAAAAGAGAAACAGGAAGAATTCAAACTAGATGAATTCAAGGTAGACTTAGAAGTTACTCATCATGGTCCTACAGAATTAACAACTCCTCTTATTTTCATGGAACTTGGTAGTAGCGAAGAATATTGGGTACATGAAACCGGTGCTATAGCTGTGGCTGAAGCCATACTCGAGACAGCTCAAGGCTTCATACATCGAGAAAATATTGATAATCTAAGTTATATTGGAATAGGGGGAAATCATTATGCTTACCGTTTTCATAAATATCTGATGGAAAATCCAGATGTCTTTATTAGTCACATAGCTGCTAAACATTCTTTGGATGATTTAACAGAAGATGTTCTAAAACAAGCGTTCGAAAAAACAATTGAATCACCTGTTGGAGCATTGATAGATAAGAAGGGAGCAAGATCAGAACAAAGAAAGAATGCAATAAAAATGCTGGAAAATTTGGGAAAAGAGCACATATTCATTTAAAATCTTGAAAATACTGATCGATTTCTGTATCATTGACCCTTTAAGTGTATTTTTTGGGTTTTTATAGAATTTTTTAGAAACATTACTGATATTATGCATAATATTAGGGTAAAAGGGGTAAAGGATTCTCCTATTCGAGATAAAGTGGTGATTATCACAGGAGCTTCTTCTGGGATAGGAAAAGCAGTATCACTTGCTTTGGCTGCACACAAACCAAAAATAGTAATTGTAGCAAGAAGAAAGAAGAAATTAATGCAGACAACAAAGGATCTGAGAAGACTAGGTCTGAAAGTATTACCAGTAACAGCTGATGTTAGAGACAGTGATGATAGAAATAGAATTATAGATTTTTCAATAACAGCCTTTGGTTCAATTGATGTTTTCATTAATAATGCGGGATTAGGAAAAGTAAATCTGTTTCTAGAACAACCTGAGGAAGAAATTAATGAACTAATAGATACAAATGTTATTTCTTTAATCAAACTAACTCAAAAAGCTGCAAAAGTGATGAAAGAACAAGGTCATGGACACATTATCAATTTATCTTCTACTTTGGCAATGCTTCCTACATATCCATTCGCTGTTTACTCTGCCACCAAATCTGCTGTAAAAACATTTGATGATTGTATAAGAGAAGAATTGAAAGAGTATGGAATATTGGTTTCAACTGTTTTACCTGGACCCTATAATACTGAGTTTAATCAAGTGGCGAATATTGGAAAAGCATCGTTCAAAGGTTATGAAGTTGCAAAATTGGCTAAAGAAATTGTTAAACTTATACTAAAACCAAAAGAAAACCTCATACTGCCAAAAATGTTTAGACCATTAATCTGGATAACAAAACGATCTAAGAAATTCAAAAAGAAGGTTGTTTCAGGTATTGCATCACAGATAATTGTTGGGAAATATACAACCGATAGAGAGATTCCATCAGAAAAAGAAATTGTGGAAACAGAATTACAGATTGTTACTTCATGACATAGAATGCCTTGAAAGCTTCATTCTTTTCTCTCTATATTTTTGTTGAGTTTAAATATTGACCTTGAGTACAACTTTTGACTAAAATGTTAATCTTTCGAATGTTGAAAAGTTTAAGATTGAAGAATAAAAAAGGTGGTCCTATCTTAGAGGAGATCTTACTAATTGGTATAGCCATACTCATTTTTGCAATTATCTTCGGTATTATAATGAGTTTAATAGACTGGTCCCAAGTTTCTTTTGAAAACCTCTTTGGTTGATTTATATCTCACTTTTTTTTGGGTTTTTAAACAATTGTCAATATTATTAAGTTGAGGCTAGCAAGACCACGTTAACATAATTCTCATAAAAGCACTTTTTGCTAGCTTCCTCCATCTCAACTTGAATTCTGTTTTGAAAAGTTAGCAATCTAAAAAACAGGGTAAGAGGTTGAATAAATCATAGTTTTTAGGAATATTTTCAAGAAAATAAGGAAAAGGGGAGAATTTTAACTCCCCATTAATGCATTTAGAACAGCCATAACAGTATGTAATCTATTTTCAGCTTCATCAAACACTACACTATTACTACTTTCAAAGACTTCTTCTGTTGCTTCTTTATGTTTGTAGGGTAAACAGTGCATAAAAAGATAATCGGATTTAGCGTTAGTACATAGTTCCTCTGTAATAACATAGTTCTCGAAAGCTTTGAGCTTAGCTGTAGCTTCCTTTTCTTCTCCCATAGAGATGAATGTATCAGTTACAACAACATCTGCATTTGTTACTGCTGCAATAGCATCATTGGTTATTATGATTTCGGCACCAGTTTCCTCTGCATGATGTTCAGCATTTCCCACAATATCACTAGGTGGCTCGTAACCTTTTGGTGTAGCAACTGACACGTCTAAACCCATCTTTGCACATCCAATTAATAATGAATTACAAACATTATTTCCATCACCAACCCAAGCAAGCTTTAAACCAGCTAGCTTGCCTTTGTGTTCTTCAATAGTAAGAAGATCAGCAAGAATCTGGAGAGGATGGTATTTATCTGAGAGTGCATTGATAACTGGAACAGTAGAATGTTTAGCTAACTCTGCAACATCTTCATGTGCATAAACTCGCGCAAGTATGCCGTCAACCATTCTTGCAAGAACACGGGATGTGTCCTTAATAGATTCACCGGCACCTAGTTGAATATCTGCTGAACTCAGGAAAATTGCATGCCCTCCTAGGTTATACATTGCAACCTCTGTTGAAACTCTAGTACGAGTTGAACGTTTCTGGAAAATCATCCCCAAAGTTAAACCAGAAAGTGGTTTAGTTCTTTTATAGGCCTTAAAATCAGCTTTCAAACGTTTAGATTCATCTAGAAGAAAACGGATTTCATCTGCTGTGAAATCCTCTAATGATAGAAGTGATCTACCTTTCAAATCCATTTTGCTCACTTGGTCAAAAGTGTAATGAAGATTTAAAAAATATTCGATGTGACTTGCAAGCTCTTTTGTAAACTCTTGTCTATACGTAGAATTTTTATGCTACTTTCAATAAAGTAAAGTTGAGAAAAATGGTTAATTACAAACGTCTTTGGATATCTACACTTACTGGCGCTATATTAGGAGTAGCTTGTATAATTGGTGTGGGACAGCGTATTCTTGGAACTTATGCTGAAAATATTGTTTACCTTATGGGTATTTGGGCAATGAGAGTTGTTTTAGGAATGCTCATTGGATTAGCTGATGGAATAACAATTATCAAAGGAGAACAATGGCAAAAATGGTTAAATGCTGGAATTAGAGGAACAATTTTTGGTTTAATTACTTCTGCAGCTGTTCTGCTAATGGATCCTCATTTCGGCTTTACAACCTTTGCGGCAGGTATAGCTTATGGTCCTATAACTGATTTAATTGCAACATGGCTTGGAAAGAAAAAGGAAAAATAAAAATCAAATTGGCGTTCCTTTCCACCAATTTTTCTTTTT
This sequence comes from Candidatus Heimdallarchaeota archaeon, assembly GCA_019057375.1. Lineage (GTDB taxonomy): Archaea > Asgardarchaeota > Heimdallarchaeia > Heimdallarchaeales > Heimdallarchaeaceae > UBA460. The sequence continues at coordinate 86,863 of DXJF01000114.1, read as the reverse complement.
AAGAAATTTAGCGAGATATACTAAACCAACCATGACTGGTATCTCCCAAAATAACCCCATTGTAGTACCTAGAGCGGCTACTGAACCGACTCCATAAATGGCAATAGATGTTGCAATAGCAATTTCAAAATGACTTGATGATCCAATAATTACAGTAATTACACCTTCTTTGTAAGCTAATTTTGTAAATCGGGTAACAAGTAAATTGTAACCAACCACTATAATGAAACCTAACAATAATGGTATTGATACTAGTAATAGTAAGTTGAAATTAGTTATCATCACATTTCCATTTAATGAAAACAGAACGACTAGAGTCGTGAGTAAAGCAACTATTGAAATTTTGCTAACTATTGGAATATATTTGTTTTTAAACCATTCCTCTCCTTTTGTTTTTATAATCAATGCTTTACTGATAATGCCTAATATGAGTGGAATTCCGATGAAAACCGATACTGATACGATAAGTGCGATAACATCTATGGATATGTTTGAAATTCCAGATAGTAATACAACCATAGGGACATATCCTATAATTATAGTTATAGTGTTAAGACTTGTAGTAATCACATTTTGTTCTTGGTTTCCATCAGCTAAATAACCCCAAACCAGAACCATGGCTGTGCAAGGACTAGAAGATAAAAGAATTATTGCAAACATTAATTGTTCATTTCCAGGAAGGAATAATCTAGCAAGCCCCCACCCTACAAAAGGTGCAATTATCCAATTTGATATTAAAGTTAGGATAATTGGTTTAGGATTCTTTGCTAGCTTCTTTAATTCTGAAGCTTTAAGATTCAGCATTGCAGGATACATCATAAAAAAGAGACATATCCCTATTGGTATTGATATTCCCCTAACTTGCCAACTATCAATAGTTTCTGCAATTCCTGGTGCATATAGAGATAGCAGAATACCTGCTGCCATACAAATTACAATCCAAATTGGTAATAATTTTTCAAATAAACCAAGTCCTTTATTCTTTTTAGTATCTTCCTCAATTTGATTAGTTTCAACACTGTTACTCAAATCTCTTCACATGCCAGAAATTTTTTATACATCAATGATAGTTGGTTCATATTAAAAACTTTTGATGTATAAATGTCTGATAAATAGTTTATTAATATAGTTGAAGTAATGTGAAATGTATGGAGTATAGTAAAAAAGAGATGGAATTAATCACAACACTAGCAAAATGTGAAGATATCGAAGATGCAAGTGCATATTATGATAAAATAACAGAATACGGAAAGAAAATATTAAATGAATCATACCTTGCTAGCTTATCAAAATTATTGGAAGCTTTTTCTCATGTTGATAGGATTTTAATTCTTAGAATCTTAATGGAAAAGGATCGATGTGTATGCGAATTAGAGGCCATATTAGGAAAAAGTCAATCTAATATATCCTATCACCTTAAAATCCTTGAAAATCTAAATTTGATTAAAGGTTGGAAGAAGGGTAAATTTACACATTATTCTATTGTTCAAAAATCCTTAGAACACTTCAAAGATTTATTCAATAATTGGATTAATGATGAAATTTTCAACTAAATCCAAATCTATTTTAGGCTTTTCATTAAATGAATTATTTATTTATTCGCTATTTCAAATATTACAATAAAAGGAGAAAAAAAGAAAGAGAAGCGATTTCATGTTTAAAAGAAAGTTGGTTCACCTTCGTAGACTCTTTCTGGGGTTTTCATCTTCATAGTTTCTTCAGCAGATAAGATTTCAATTAATTCATACTTGGAAGTACCCAAGCCCAATTTTTCTGCGAAAACAACCGTTTCGTAAGGATCTTTGTATGGTCCATGAACTCTTGTGAATGGGTGAAGATCTTCATTTGGATCGAGATTGACATGTTTGAAGTAAGGAGGAATGTTTTTCTCTATTATCTTTTCCTTTTTGATTAAATCAAGTGTGGCTGTTTCAACTGCAACAATATCCTTGCTGCCAACAACACCAATGTCATTTATGAATGGTGGCTGGCCTAGGCCCATGCAATCACAATAAATTGTTATCTGTGTCAAGAAATTGATATACATAACTTTAGCAGGATCAAAGGTTTTCAGTACTTCATTTGTTGCTATTGCCATCATTTCATTAAATGCAGTATAGCTTTCACGTGGAAGTTTAACGGCTCCTAGACCTCCATCAACTTGTAAACAGGTCATACATTGGCGACAGTCGTGATAATTTCTTTTGAGGTCATCCTTTTCTTCATCATATCGAAGGGCACCGTAAGGACATGATTCAACAAGCTTCTTTGCTAGTTCTGGATTGCCTTTAGCTTTGTCCCAATATTCATCAACGTGGGATGCCCCATGGATTTTTCTCCAACGGGTTGGACCTGAATAACCACCAAGGGCTAGATTTTTGATTGCACCACCATAACCACAAGCTCCATGACCTTTAGCATGGGACAAATCAACTAAAACATCTGCGTCTTTCAAAGCTCCAGCAAGATCTAGTGTATCTATTCCTTTGTAATTAACTTCTACAGGAGTAGTATAACCATCTTTTACACCTGCTATTGGAATAATAGGACAACCACATGTCTCTTGAGTGTACCCTCTGTTGACCGCATTATAAACAGAAGTGGGATTATCTGTAACAAAGGGATATCCCCCTCGTTTTTTAACAGCTTCTACTATTTTACGAACAAAAAAAACAGGAACAGTTTGATAACCATCGTTGAAACCAAGGTGCATTTTAACAGCAACCTTATCCTTCTTCTCAATGGGTGTTTCTTCAAGTAAAAGTTCTGTGATTTTGTCAACCTTTGCAGCAAAAGAAGCAAAAGCGGAATTTCTTCCATGTTGAACAGAACCGAAATAGACTTTTGATTTTTCTGAACTCATGAAAAGAGTAGACATTGAGTTATTAATAAAAGATTCGGATAAAGTTTTTACTTGAACGTATAGGTATAAATGTACAGAAACATTTTATGATGTGATATTGTGCCGAATAACTCTTGGATAAATGGGAAAACTTGCATGATAACTGGAGCAAATACAGGTATTGGGAAAGAAACAGCAAGAAAGATAGCTGCTCTAGGAGCTCATTTAGTAATGGTTTGTCGTAATCTAGAAAAAGGAGAAGCAGCTCGTAAGGAAATTATTCAAAAAACTAATAATCAGAATGTTGATCTTCTAATCTGTGATTTATCATCATTAAATGAAGTAAAACAGTTTACTGATGAGTTTCTAAAGAAATACTCAAGTTTACATGTTCTGATAAATAATGCGGGAGTTTTCCGAATGAAGAGAACTGTAACTGAGGATGGATTTGAACTCACTTTTGCAGTAAATTATTTAGCTCACTTCTATCTAACCAAGCTTTTGCTTCCGTTGTTGAGGAAGAGTTCTCCCTCTAGGATTGTAAATCTCTCTTCTGATATACACAAATTCTTCAAAATAAAACTAAAAGATCCTTTGCTGGAAAAAAGATATAGTGGACAACAAGCCTATAGTAATTCTAAAACAGCTATGGTTCTCTTTACCAATAAGTTAGTAAGAGAATTAGAAGGAACGGGAGTATCAGCATTTACAGTAAATCCGGGACATATTAAGACACAATTGACAACAGAAGGACTTCCAAAATGGATGAATACAATGTCGAATCTAATACCTAATCGTCGAACTCCTGAACAAGGTGCAGAGACTTCAGTTTATGTAGCTGCTTCAAATGATTTAGAAGGTGTAACTGGAAAATATCTTACTGACTGCAAAGAAACAAAAACTGCAAAAATGACTAAAGTTATAGAAAATCAAGATTATCTTTGGGAATTGAGTGAAAGATTAGTCTCAGAAGCTATTGAGAAAGAAAGTTAATAAGCACTCAAACAAGACATATCAAAATGAAAACAGGTCGTGGACAATGCCTAAACCCTATAGCGTAATTAATGAAGAGATAAAAGATGCTCTAAAAGGAAAAGTGGGGGAAGAAAGAGCAAAAGAAATCAGAAAAATACTAAAGGAAATACAATGGGATGTAGGAGACTATAGGAAAATAAAGGATAAACTAAGACGCGAATTAAATGAAATCGAGATGGTAGAACAAGCAAAAAAAGCTTCTCGAAAAAGTACTAAAACCAAAAAAGAAACACCGCAAATCCTTGTAATAGGTACAACAAATAGTGGTAAAAGTACTTTGATTAACAATCTATGCGGCACTGAAATCCCTGTAGGAGACTATGAATACACCACAACAGAACCACAATATGGTGCCTTAGAATATGAAGGAATAAAATTCCAACTTGTAGAGCTTCCTGCAATAAGCGAAGGAGGTTGGATTTACGACAAATCGACTCTAGCGTTAGTACACTCTACAGATTGTCTATTAATTCTAGGTAAATCTTTTGAAGATTTTACAATAGTGTTATCTGAGTTAGAGGAGCAGAATATTGAATTAATCGAGAAAAGGTTGGGTGATAGTTTTGCTCAAACCAGTCCAAGAAGAATTCCAACTTTTTTGGTAAAAAAGGAAAATCTAGGCCTTATATCCTATAACAATTTGAAGAATGTGTTTGTTAATAATCTTGATGAAATAAAGAAAACCATGTTTGAAATTAGCAAACCAGTAAGAATATTCACTATGAACTCATTTAATGAAATTCAAGATCAACCTGTAGCGTTTTACAACGATACAGTGATAGTTGAAGATGTTGTAAACAAAATAAGCAAAAGTAAAATAGACATATTCAAAGATGCTGTAGTTCTTGAGGGTGGACCAAATGGAAGAAGAAAAAGAGTTGGAATAACTTACGAACTTAAAGATAAAGATGTAATCCATTTAACTTTTCAAAAATAAAAGAAAGAAAAAGAGAGGTTCTATGTAAGCTTAGAACCACAGTTTTCACAGAATTGTGACCCAACAGGGGGTTTATGACCGCAATAAGGACAGAAAGTTGATTCCCCCCCAGCAAAAATGACATCAGCTTGTTTTTTAGGTAAGGGAGTAACAAATTCAGGAGCTTTGTCATATGAAACTGTTTCCCCAAATTGAATTTCTCCAGTAGTAGAGTCATAACTGTACTTTATGTGATTTCTAGTACGTAAATCAACTAGAACTCGTAGTACATGATGCGGTTTTATTCCTGTTTCAGCAGCTAAGTTTTCTATTCTTATTGAACCTGTTCGATTTTGAACAGATGCAAGAACATTGTTTCTCATTCTTCGATCAGTATCAACGTGACCAATGGCACCTATGAAAATGAAGAAAGCTGGAACGAACATCCAGTAACCCCAACCGGAGATTCCCCAAAAATCATGAGCTGGATAAGCATATCTGAGAACGAGAGAAACAATTCCAACAATTGTGAATACTATAGCGACTCCAAAAGCAGAATAATCTCCTTTATAGTCTTTTTTTGAATAATAACGATCTTGTGACATAATATATCCTCAAACAAAATGAAGCTAGGGGATTATTATATGTTAGCATTCACAAAAAATATTCTAGAATAGTAAAAGAAAAGGAACAAAAAAGTATATTGAAATTTAAGGTTTTAAAAAATTGGTAAGAAATCCAAATAGACCTGATATTAATATAAATACGAATCCAAGAAAATATTGATTGTAAATTATCTTTGAAAAAAACTTGTTCACAGAAGCTTTAGGATGAAATACAAATGAATCAATTGGAGCTGACAGATTTTCACTTCTGAAAAATTGAACCAGTTGGTGAAAATACATATAGAAATTCTTGAAATTACCTTTGTTAAGTTCTAAAATGGTAGAGATGAATGCATTGGTGATTTTCTGGGTTTCTTGATTATTCAGGAAAGATAGATGAAGATTGTATGAATCTGAAGTATGTAATTTAACTCTAAGTTTTGGAGAAATAAAAGATTCAAGTATTTTTGATAATCTTTTTAGAATATCCTGGAAATCATTAATGATATTTGAATTATTTTCACATTCGTGCTGAATTGAATCAAATAATTTATCATAATTTTCTTTATCAAGATAAGGATAATGAATAAAAAGCAAGTGCCAAAAAACTTTATCTCTTTCTTCTATATCTACAGAAAGGGTCATAGAAACAAAAAGGATGAAAAAAAATGAAACCATCAAGAAAAATCCAGTTAAGAACATCCAATAATCACTTTCAAGAAAATCTAAAAAGCAAATAAGAATCAAAAGTATAGATAAAGCGATTGTAAAGCTAATAAATTGAACAATTCGCAATAATTTGTTAATTTTAATTAGTTTTGATATAATTTGAGTGCGTTTCAGAGGGCTAACGAATAGAACTACCAAAAGCAAAACAATGAAAAATACAATAATTATAGTAGATACTAATTTTATGTCTGGATCTGAAAAGACAACAAGAGAAACTACAAACCCGGAACAGGCCAAACAAGAACATAGAGCTAAAATAAAGATCTTCTTTTTGCTGTTTTCTTTAATTATTTGCCAAAGAGTTTGAAAATAGCCCAAATTCATTTGTTTACTTAAATCTGCTCTTTCTCCTTTAATCATGTCAGTTTTTAGAATCTCTTTGAACAACAAAACTTCCTCCAATTGAAAGCACTAGTTAATTCTGTTAATTATTAGTAAAAAACCTTTCTAATAAAAATAACACGAAACCAAACTAAAACTTAACTAATTCTGAGATGTTATCAAAGAATACTGAAGATAGTTCTTTAAAATAAGAGTTTTCAGGCAATTGCTTTTCTTCACCTAACATTAAATTATCTAGAGCATTTGATACCTCGTTTCTAGACATTATAGTGATTTTGTTGTCTCCAACATGCAAAATTCTTAAAATTAAGATCCTTACCATCATTTTTGAAATTTTAGCTGCATTCTTCAATCCTCCAAGTTTTTTAGCTTTCTTTTCAGAACTAATGCCCCCATTATGAACAATGTCGCTTCGTATATCATAGAGAATTCTAGAAATTTTTTGTATTAGTTTCTTATACTCAAGATTCTTGGCTAAAAGCCAAGCTAGTTTTATTCTTAATTGAAAACCTACTTCCTTAGTTTCTGTAGTTGTTATAGTTTCAAAAATTATACAAGATTCTAGTATTATGTCCTTTGGATCTGAAAGTTCCATCACTCGGTAAAATCTATTAAGTATTAATCTTTCAATAGAGTTCTCTTTTAATTTAAATCTAAATCTAGGATATAATCTCAAGAACTCTAATTTGTCAGAAGAGAGAACAAATTCTTCAGATTTACCTAGAGGACGACGAAAGTCATACATCTCTTTATTCATCCAATAAGGATATTGTAAACCACTAAAGTCACCTCTGGAGAAGAAAATTCCTCGAGGAGTAGAGTTGACACTAAAATTACCAAAATAGCTAGGATGCGTAATACTAGCAAAATGAACTAAAGGATTAGTGTACCCTAGTAAAAACAGTGCTTCTTCTAGGTAAATTGGAACAAGTAGATCAACATTTTTGAGTTTCAAATCATCTAAATTTTTCAAATCTTCCTTGATTTGAGGATTCTTTACTGTTAGTTCTCCCCAAATCATAGTAGGACAATTCATTATCCAATTCATCTTATTGATTAGTATAGAGGTTCCAGTAAATTCATCTTTCCTAAATCTGAATTTCTTGATTAACTCTTTTCTAATTTTGTTATTCAATTTTAAGAACTCTTCATTTTTAGTTTTATCAAAAGAAGTTGATTCTCCTGTAACTCTGACTCCATAAATAAAGTAAAAATAGTCTAGTTTAACAACATCCTCTACAATTAGATCAGTTATTTCAGTGAACAGGTTATCAAATAAATCTCTATTGAATTCTAGTCTCTCAAGTATACTAAAGATATCTTCTTTTGATGAGGCTTTGAATTGTTCTTGTATAAATCTATAAAAAATAAAACCAAATAAAGACAAGTGAGGGCCGAGTCTGAAGTAATTAAGACTTTTGAAAGCACCAATCTTTTCCAAAGTCTCAACTTTTGAATTATTCTGTTCATTGTCAAGATATAGATTAGTAAAATGCTTTATTTCAGCATGTGATAAGGAGTAAATATCATCAATTGAAAAACTGAAAGAAGAGGATTCAGGATCACCTTTTTCAGCAGTACAAAAAGACTGAAAAACGTCTAAGACAGTATCGTAATGCTTAATATATCTGTCAGAAAAAGCAGAAGAATGGATATAAGAAAAGAATTGATTAAGAAAATCTAAGGTCAGTTCCCTAAGAATAGAAACATCTTTCTTTCGAAGAATCAATGTGAATCAAAGATAAAAGGAAGTAGAATTATAAAAACATTCCAATGAGAAACGATAGATCTCAATTTTGACATAAGGTGTGGATGTGTAGAAAGTGAATAGATTTTAGATTAATAGGATCTTCATTGTTGTTAGTCATTTAAACCAATAATAAACAATAAGAAAAAGAATGTTAGAAGATTTATGGAGAAGAAAAACAAATCAAATTAAAGAGCCGGTGTCTACAGAGCAGATAACATAAGTGTGAAAAATTGATAAACAAGAAGATCCATCATATAGTTATGGATGCTTTTACAATTACTAGTTTTTTACTTGCACTAATTGGTTCTGTTGTTTCAGTTGGAATGTTATTGTTGGCTATTATGAGGTTTTATAGAGATAGAAGAGGACCTAAGATTAATTTTAACATCTTAGGTTTCAGTATTCCTGAGAAGGGAATAAATTTTTCAAAAATCAAGGTTGAATACAGACTTCACAATGTAGGAGATATGACAACAAATATTGACTTCTTCATGTTTCTGAGAGCATTAAACCAATCAACTGTTGGAGCTGAAGATGAATCATCATTAGATTATGAGATGAAAATTATTACAGAAGATTATAGACTCAAGCCAGATGAGGTTATAGAATTGAATCAAACAATAGAATTTATAGACCCAGGTCTCTGGGAGATTCCTCATTTAGAAATTTTATATGTTTTCTTAGATCATAGAAACAAAATGCAGAAAATCAACAAATACTACAAGATTGAAAGAGAAGTAATTGAGGAGACAAGATTAGAATATTTTGGAATAGAAGAAGCAAAAAGAAAATATGTTAAAAAATTCTGGAAAAGAGTCAAAATAGAAAATCACCAGCAAAATGAATAAAAGATTTGGAGCCTAGAGTATTTACACAACATCATGTCCCCTTTCACTATGTTTTGAAGAACAATCTTCGCAGATGGATGTTTCACAATTATAACAATAGCAAGAAAGAGAATATTTGGTTTGATTACATTCTTGGCAGTAGATAGTGGATCTTAAAATACTACATTCATCACAAGCAGGTTCATCAGAGGAATGAAATTTTGATTCACAAAATTTACATTTAACTTGTCCATCAGCAATCTTCATCTTGATGAAACATTCCCAACATTGATTGAAACGAGCGTTGTGAAAGTGGTGATTACAGATTTTGCATAAAACCTTGCCCTGTTCAGTAGGAAGGTGACATCTTGAACAAACAGTAATAACATCTTTGCCAGAAAGATAATAAGCAGATTGTTTATCTCGTTCTATCTGAGTTCTTTTATCGATTTCGTCCTTAAATCTCTGAAAAAAGTCACGACGAAGAGCCTTATCGTTTTTAACTTTCTTTTTGACAGGATGATCAAAACGATGATAACAGCGACCACAGTAAAAGGGAGGAGAGATAGTAGAACGGGGACCTTGAACATTGATGGAATCACATTCAGGACAAGAATCACGAATAGTAACTTGAATGAGATCAGTATTTAACTCACCTTTATCGAGAAGCTCAGAAAAGAGAGATTCTGCAACTTGAGTACGAATGGAAGAATAGGGAAGAAGGGGTTTTTCATGATGAAGAGTGAAAGGAGGAGTACGAGAACCACAGATTTCACAATAATCTTTGCGAAGACGTTCCACGAGAGCTTTCCATTCAGGAGAAGACCAAGGGTTTTTTCTGGAAGGAGAAGGCATGGTAAAGAGAATTTAAAATAAATTTAAAAAGAAATAGAAAGAAACGGAACAAAAATAGAAGAAAAAATCGAAAAAAAGCAAGCAAGGTTATTATTATGCCTTATCTTTTTTCTATTAAAATCAATCAAAACATAAGCATTTACAGAGAAAAAAAAGGAAAAGGAAAGAGAATGGAAACGAAACAAAAAACTTTTAATGAGTTATTTTCTCTTCAAAAACCTTACGATTTTCAAATAGATCCTTTCAAGACTCATCCTAAACTAGCGTAGCTAAGGGTAGGCAAGGAGGCATAACTGTAAAATGAAAAATAGAATATTTCATAAGTTACAGTACTAGTTTTCTGGAACATTTACATTGCTGTAAATCTGTTCAAAGGATTCATCTCCTGATAAAGGGCACTCATTGCTGAATCAGTCAAACAAGTGAAACGACAGATTCTCGACCTCGCACATCAAATATTGCTAAATGATGTATTCTTTGCAGAATCACTTAAGCCATTGACCTAAGGGCAGGAAAGACTTGTAGTGTCTTAGTGGATAGCATTCTTTTGTTAATATATCGAATATATAATTGAACTTTGATTTCAATACATATCGAATCAACCTCTTTCCTATGTTCTTTGCTCCGTTCAAGTCAGCGTCTAGTACGTAGTTGCAATCGTGGCAATTGAACTGTCCTTGTCCTGTACGTGTAGTGTTTGTAGAATTGCATCTAGAACATGTTTTAGAGGTGTCGCTCTCCTTAACAGCTACTACTCGAAGAGGTTCAAACCCATAGCTAGTAAGCTTATATTTCAGCTTAGTAATGAAAAGACGGTAACACCATTTATGTAATCGTCTTCTATGAGATTTGTTTCCACTACCTCGAGGTTGACTTTTCTGAATGTTCTTAGGATAGCCAACAGACACAAACAGATTGTAACGCTTCTTCAACTGAAGGGTGAAATCAACCAATTGGTTAACAGCATACCCCAGTTCTTGTTCTATAATAGAACGTCGTCTTCTACGTAGACGGAAGAGTGTAGTGTTAAGCTGTTTAGTGTGCTGACCGTTGTTGAGACTTTTGTTCAACTTTCTCTGAGTATCCTCGATTTGGTTTTCAAGTTGCCATATCTTAGACTGTCTCTCCTTATTGACGATGAAGCGGATTTCATCCATAATTACTTTGCCTGTAGGGGTAAGTAAGACTGCAACAGCTGTCTTCTTTATTCCCAGGTCTACTCCTAACACTGCAGGTGGAAGGGTGGATTGGTAACATGAGACAGAATACTGGAGGGTGAAATGTGCCCACCACTGTTGTTCTTTGGATTTGCGTACTAGTTCCATCATTTTGATGTTCTCTAGTTTCAACCTCTTTTCGTGGTAAGGTGAGTAAGCTAATGGTAGCCATAGTCTCTGATGGGTTCGTTTGCCAGATCGTTTTGTATCAAGAGAATCCCTTAACTCCAGCCAAAGTCTAGCATCAGTATTATCAGATTTGGAATGTACCTGAAATGTACCTCTGCCTTCTGTTCCTTTGAACAAGGGTCGGGGGGTTTTATTCTTAAACTTTGGTCTACTCAGTTCCTTTTTGGAAACATCTTGTTGTGCTTTCCAGCTTTCATAAGTCCAGATAGCTTTGTCTCTGCATTCTTGGAATTCATCAAAAGAGCAACGGGGATAACGTTTCTTCAAGTCATGAGGAACAGATGTCCGTAACTTGTTCTTCGTATTCTTCGATGTGGTTAAAGTCAATTTATCCAACAGGGACGTATTGACTTTGCCGTTTTTTTGCAGAATATTCTCCTCGTTATGTTTGATGATTCTGAGGTAGTCTCGAATGATTCTGGTATCTCGTTCGGTTATTCTTCGCAACCTTTCGCACTCTCTCACAGACATTAATTCCGTCTTGATTCTCAAAGGGACAACCTCGTAGAATGTAACTAATGGTGCTTGAGACATGCTTTTGACTTCTCCATGTTTTCCATGTTTCTTGACTTTTGATTGTAGTTCTTTTTGTTCATTAATTTCTTCAATTTTCATGGTTTTCACCTTTTGAAATTGGAAGTGTATTATAAACACTGAAACTCTTTTCGAATTGTCGAAAATCATTGGATCCTCTTCTCTTCTCAGTTTGAAACCAGTAGAGGAACCAATGATAAGTACTACGTGTAAAATTGCTTCAGGAATTCGAATAAGATCTCAAAGAACTACCTATTCTTTTTTCTCATCTCCTTTTTCCTTTTAGGTGAAAAGCGAAGAATTACAGGTTTGGTTGTAATTCTTGCCTATCAGGAATCTAGAATGAGGTTGATATTATTAGCACCACAGAAATTTTGTGCCAAATCATTCTAAAAAGAATAATTAGAATGAAGAAGAGTTATGAAAAAGAATAGAGAAAGTTGACTGCTATGGGGAGAAGAGGAAGAACCTACTTTTTTGAATTGTTAGAAAGATTGAAGGATAATTCTTGGTCACTTCTCATCAAAAAATTGATTAATTCTCTCTTTGCACAAAATAGTACTTGACTATTAGATGACAGCTTGTTCTCTAGAAGAACTTGTTTTAGCAGCTCATCTATTGATATCTGAGATTTTTCAAGTATAGCTTGTTTAATCTCATACTCTGTAAATCTCTTCAGTAGAGACGAGTTGACTCTTTCTGCATCTTTTCTAATTTTCATACATTTCTTCTTGTCTTTGCTTAAAGAACAAAAGGTGAAACAAACATCATCTAATTGAAATTTGATTTCTTCTGAAAATATCTTCTTGAATTGCTCAACTTTACTTGTAATTTCCTTTTGAGAATCTGGATTTTTCTTAGATATTTGGTTATTTTCAACTGGTTTCTCCTTCTTTTTTTGTTTGGTTTTCTTGGTATTGGTTAGTTTATCGTAGAGTGCTGTTCGCATATCAATAAAGTTGCTAAATAATAGAGGATAAGTAGAAGAATGGTATTTTCTTCTAAGAAATAACAAATAATGGTCGTATTTGAGTGGTTCAAGAGTAAAATTAACTGTAGTCATCTCTTTGACATATTCTTGACCATCCTTCCAGAGGAAACAATGACGAATTGGTAGTTGTTGGAGACGTTTGAAATAAAAATCTTGAAGATTTAGAGCTTTAGCAATTTTCTCTATTTCCTGACCTGAACGAAAAACAATCTTAGTTGAGGAATTTGCATGAACAACATTACTCACACTATTCCACATTTGAGATATAGTTATGTGACCAATACCTAGACTTCTACCAAGTAAGAAGTTGTTTTCAGCTGTAATCAAGGATGCTGAACTCTGTTTTCTATAGAAGTGAGGTATAATGTTAATCGCTTCTTCTAAAACCACAACATAACGTAACTTGTTGGTTAGTTCTTTAGAGGATGCATACTTGTAAAATAGTTTCAAAATAAGATTGCAAATAAGGTAGATATCCGACGGTCTAGCTGCCCTTTTTTGAAATTGGCTAAGATCAAGAATTATGCTTTTTCCTTGCTCTAACATATCGAAGTTTAACGTTGTTTGAGAGACTCCTAAAATCTCAAAACTGATAGGATTTAAGATGTAATTTAATCTATTAAGAACAGCATCTAAGGTATGTTGTATTGATTTGATCTGTTTAGTTTTCTTAGCAAGAGCAATTAGGTTTTCAACAAAGGTCTCTAGTGTTCTTACCTCAGCTTTGTGGGTTAGGAATAGAGCTGTTTCAAAGAGGTTTTTCATCGAAGGACTGAATTCTTGGTTAGAAGAAACCATCATCTCTTCAATAACTAAGAGTGTTCCACTGACATCATCTTCATCTTTGGTATCAAAAAGATTGATACAGAGTGGATGAGGAGCACCAATTGTAAAAATCTCTACATTTGGTTCAGTAGCAAAAGTTGCAGCATATTCCCCCTTGATATCGAAGATCAAACTTGGTACTTTATTGTGAAAAAGATGTTGAATAATACTGCAGACCAAGCGAGTTTTTCCTCTTCCAATCATTCCATAGATTTCAACATTATAGAGGAGTTCACCAATATCTATAGAAATTTCATTAGAGGTTAAACCGTAATCATATTCATATCCAAGGAGAATAGTTTTTTCCATAACTGTCACTTTGAAGTAATAGTGGTTATACTCACCAATTCAACTAAAAAACCATATAAAAACACATCACGAGCAAAAGTTAATAGGTACAGGACTCAAAAAATTAAGAAGCTAAAAAGTGACAAATGGAGAACACCCAATATCAACATAGTAGTAGAGAAGAGGATTATTATTTGTATTTCTGCACATAAAACTTGAATAATCGATCTAAGCTTAGAAGTCCTAATTCTGTATCTTCAGATGTTGGTTTGTAATCGTTGTGAATTACATCATTTCTAATTGGTCTGAGAGAATCTAAAAGAAGTGCATAATGTTCAATATCAGCAAGGTTCTTATCATTTGCAAGTTGTTTGAGAAGACTATTCCATTTAATGTTATTTGTATCTGTGAGAGTTTTATTAGGGTAGGATTTAAGATAAATCTCTTTTGTCAGAGTTTCAGCTATAAAACCTATATGTGTCCAAGCTTCAACGAAGTTGCTTTGAACATACATTTTGAGAAGAGAATTAACCCTATCTTTGAATTCAATTGTTGTGTTTTCATGTAAACTAATACATAACCAAATCTTATACATATCTAAGGACAATACAGAAGGAAGAGTATAATCAAAATTCTCTTTTCTACAACCGCAGGTTTCTGGGATAATAACATAATCATCACCAATTATGAAAATAAATTCAAGGTAACATGTATGAAAAATACCTGTCTCATCTGAAGATCTAATTCTAATTGTTCTGATTCCATTTTCTTCAGTTTCTTTTCTACTGAAAAATGGGAAAGGAGATATGCTATCTTGACAAAACTCAATGAGTTTCAGCATTCTATAAAACTGTTCTGAGGAAAGGTCTTTTTTTCTGTAAATTACTTGAAAAACCTCATCATCTTCTAAGTCCTCCAAATCATCTAAAGCATCAAGAACATCTTGAATGAGGAAAAGTAAGGTATCTTTCTCAAATTGATTTATATTCATATCATCCATTGTTTCTCCAGTCATAGATATTCAGCATCATATTTCTTAATTAAATTAAAAAAATATGAAATAAATAGATAAATCTTGTTATAATAGTCTTGAACAAAGAATTCGGTGTCAGTGTTTTACTAAGATAAGACGAAATAATCTATTGAAAAAGATTAAATTAGCTCAATTCAGTTTCCACATATGCAAATATTTCACTATAAAGCTCAATTGCATTAGCTTCATTCAAGATTTGTACATTTAATAGTTGGTTGTTTATTGTTAAAGTAATTTCCTTATCCCGCCATTTAACAGGAAGCGTTTTCTTATCATGATTGTTGAATCTTAATTTGAAATCATGGGCTAAGCAATTTCTAATGATACGAACAAAATCGTACCAATTAGCTTTCTTCATTTTATTAAATTGTTTAGTCTCTTTAGTATAAAGTTTAACAATTTCAAACATATCCTTAACGAAACTTCTGAGTATAGATTTCATGTGTTCATTAAGTAATTTACTTCTCTTATCAGGAAATTGTAACAATTCTTTTATTGGTTTTAGATCAAGTATAATAAATACTTCTGGAGCATTTTGGTTTCTCATCTCAATAGTTTCTGTAAGATTGAAGGGATCTATATGCGTGATAAAATATCCCGAAAGACAGCCTACTACATAGTTGTTCAAAGTTGTTCGCAATAGACCAAGAACATATTCCTTATTCATTAGATGTCATATAGAAGCAAATTATAAAAATCTATGTAGAAATAGTGCTGGAAGGACCCATCTAGACAGAGTTTCAGTAAGGAGAGAAGAAAGAAAGTATAAAAAGACCAAGAAAATATAGTTAGTGATAGAATGGAAACAGAAAAAACAAATAATAAAGGAATAAAATTAAGAATTACAAAAGTATCTAGAAGCGATTCTTATCCTGATGCACTCAAGATTATTGAAGATAATGATTCTACCGAAGATGAAAATTTTTACAATATCTATTTTTCAGAAGCAAGTAATGATTTGAAACAACTTATTGATATCATAGGTACTTGGAAATCCACTAAGATTTGGATGAATGATAAAGAAATAACAAAGTTAAACCGAGAAGCACTTAAGACAATCTTTTGTCCCTTTTTTAGTGAGTGTAAAGGAATTTGTAAACATAATCTAGATTTAGGTGAATCTTACTATACTCGTAATGACCCATATTATGATAACATTATTGCTGATAAAGAAAGCATTATTGGATTGATAAATTGGGCAATACCTCTGATTCAATCAGAAGAAAAAGATATTTCAGAAGCAAGTAGGAGAGTTGATTTCTGCATAGGAAATGGAATAGCAGTTCTATCTGAAGATTGTAGACATTTGATATTCGATAGGAAAGAAATAGAAGACCATACAAGAAGGAAATTTCAGTTTGAATCAGAATATTGTTCAAAATTTAATGAAGAAAAGACCTTAGGTGCAATAGAAGAAATACCTGAACAAATAGAGCTTTCCAATCGTTTAAAAGAAGAAATCAAGTATTATAGGAGTTTAGAGGAAGGAAGATATTCATCAATTTCTCCAACTAGTTCGACTGAAGAAAAAGAAATTGATGAATACAAATATGAGAAAAAGCAAGCAAAATTAATAGGTGATGAAGTAGAAAAAAGATTAAGAAAAGTCCTAAGTGAGTTTTTTGAGAAAAAATAACCATGAGAAGTACTGAAAAAGATTAAATAAGAAATTAATAACTAGATATTTGATAAATATGGTATGGTTGAGATCTGAGTCAATAGCAATAGCAGCACTAATAATAACTACATCTTTTGCATTGTTGAACTACCTATATGCTAGAAGAAGAACACAACCTCAACCGCGTATTTACATATCAAAAGTTAGAGTTGAACAACCGTACATAATTAGAGAAAATAAACCTCCAGGTTGTAGGATTAAACTTCTCTTTAGAAATTCAGGAGAGATAAGTACTGTAATGGATTTGTCTCTTGTAATAAATGTTCATCCTTATTATTCAAAAAGGAAGAAGGATGTAGCTCAAACATTGGTTCCAGCTTTGATAAACTATGAATTTCCCTTAGATTCAGGTCAAAATCACTCAAAGGCTTTTGTATTTGATTTAGTTAAAGAAGTTGAAAATTGGGAAGAAGGAACATTAGCAATATTTGGAAGTTATTTAGGATATAAAGACAAAGAAAGAAATATCTTACTGTTATTTGGGGGAAAACGTACTGATCAAAGATGGAAACTACTAATCTATAACATTGAAGAAGATACATTTTTAGGCGTTATAAAAAGGGGAATTTGGTTTATTAGGAGCAAGTATCAAAAGATAAAATATCGAAAAGTGTATAAGAACACGCCTTTAGATTAAATTTTACTTCAGCTGAGATTTTAAAACATATTTTTATATTGAGGGATTAAACTTCACAATTAAACATTACCGACTTTTAATAATCTACAAACTTGTTTGAAATCGGTAGGCTCTTGTTTTTCCCACTTTTCTGACGATAATAGTGTAAAAAGTGGACAGCACACTTTACAAAGAGAAAATTAATCTCGCAAATATGAAACAAACAAGAGAACCAAGAAACAAGCGGGGTTAGATGATTTCATTTAGGTTTGCAACTAGAACTTTTTTAGATTATTTATGAGTTTAAATAAAATATTGATGATATGATGTAGATACAGCTGAATCATATACAAAACATCTTACAAGAACTTCAATTCAAAAAATTCCTTCACTACTGCCAAATCTACTTTCTTCTCTTTATCAAAAAACTTTTATTGGAAAGAAGAAGAAAAAGGTTAAGACATGGATGCCCAGATAGCTTAGCTGGGAGAGCGCTGGACTGAAGATCCAGTTGTCGCGTGTTCAAGAACTGTTTCAGATGCGTTCTGAGCATTGAAAATCACGCTCTGGGCTCCAATTTTTCTTTCTTTTAGTTACTCCTTGCCTTTAATTAGTAATTCTTCCTTTTAGGTTTTTAAGCATAAAACAAGTATTTATTCTGAAGCTAGCTAATATATCTGCCTGGTGACTTCCACCTCCGCATTGCTTCCACCCCCTGCATTTCTCCGCTAGCTTCACTCTCTTCTCCTATACCAAAAAGATATAACGTATGAAGATTTTTTTCTTCAAGTGACATTCAAATGAGAGGTATGAGACGTAAAGAAAAAGCAATAGAAAGTATTGAAGAGATGAAATATATTCTCCAAACAGTTAAGCACATAACTATTGCTATGTGTGAAGACAATGTTCCCTATTTAGTAACCTTAAGTCATGTTTATGATTCTGAGCAACATCGTATTTACTTCCATTGTGCTGGCGAGGGGAAGAAAATTGATATTCTTAAGAAAAACAACATTATCTGGGGGCAAGCGCTTATGGATGAAGGTTACGTTCAAGGTTCTTGTGATCATCTTTATGCTACAACTCAATTCAAAGGAAAAGTTACATTCATTGAAGATTTTGAGGAGAAGAAAACTGCTTTACAAGCCGTGATAAGAAAACTAGATAATAAACCAGAAGAAGTTGAAAAGGCACAATTAACAGAGAAATCTATTACTAGAGTTACTATAGGAAAAATCGATATTGAATACATGAGCGGAAAGAGAGCAAAAGATGTGATAATAAACCTCTAATCTTTGCGTTATATTGATAAGTGTATGTTGTTGCATATCCATCTATGCCATTAATGGGAAAATGTGGACATTGTGGGAAATCTTTAGATTCGGGAAAAAAGACTTGTGGTGCAACTTGGGCAATATGTAATAAATGTAAAATGCCATTACACCCACATTGTAAAGGTGAACACAGATTAGTTCATAATAGACAAGATTACTGGGCAAAAGAAGCAGTAAAAGGAGAAAAGCAAGAAACTCTTCTAACAAAGATTCTAGTTACAATTAAAAAAATATTCTCTATTTAAAAGAGAAAAACAATTCTTTTAACTAACTTGTATTAACTTTCATTATGGAATACAGAAGATTGGGAACAACAGGTGTAAAGATATCACCAATTGTTCTTGGAACTATGCAAATGGGATGGAGAGTAGACGAAGAAGAGTCATTTAAGATAATGGATAGGGCTCTAGAATTAGGTATCAATTGTTTTGATACTGCAGATGTTTACAGTTACTGGGCTGAAAACAGCCATGCAGGTAAAACTGAAGAAATAATTGGAAGATGGTTAAATGATAGGAGTACAAGAGATGATTTAATTCTTGCAACTAAACTTCGAGGTGCCATGTCTGACGATATTAATGATCGAGGATTATCACGAAGACACGTACATCAAGCAATTACTAATAGTCTTAAGAGATTGCAAACTGATTGGATTGACCTTTATCAGATTCATAGTTTTGATAATGACACACCTATTGAAGAAACATTACATGCAATGAATCTACTTGTAGAAAAAGGAATAATAAACTACATAGGGGCATCAAATATACATCCTTGGATGTTGGTAGAATCCTTCTGGGTAAGTGAAAAGAATGGATATGCTCGTTTTGAAACAGTTCAACCACCCTACAGTATTGTCAGAAGAATGCTTGTTGAACATCAAATGGAACATGTAATCAAGAAATTTGGCCTTGGTATCATTCCTTATAGTCCTCTAGCTGGTGGTTTCCTAACAGACAGGTATTCTTCTGATGGTCCTCTTCCAGATACTCCAAGAAGTGAAGGGGCACAGAAGAGATACTTTACTGAAAAGAGATGGAAAATACATGACACAGTAAAGGAAATTGCTAAGAGCAAGGAAGTTAAGATGACACAAGTTGCAATTGCTTGGATACTAGCAAAGGACTTCATAACAGCCCCAATTATCGGTGCTAATTCAGTTGAGCAATTAGAAGAAAATGTTGCTTCTTTAGAAGTTAAACTAGATGAAGACGAAATAAAGAGATTAGACGAAGTATCTGACTGGGTAGCTGATTACGAGAGTATTAGATAATGTTCAGGAGCATGATTCATTGACAAAAAAGATAGGATTAATAGGACTGGGATACATAGGAACTACTATTCTGAATGCTGTAAGTGAAGAAGCAAATGAAAATCTGACCATCCAAGCTATATATGATATTGACGATGTAAAAATGAAAGATGTTGCTGAAAAACATCCTTCAATCAGACTAATGCAACATGTAACTGATTTCCAAGATTGTGATATTGTTGTAGAATGTGCAGTTCAACAAGTAGTAGCTGAAGTATTTGATGAAATAATAAAAAGTGGCAAATATTTCGTTCCTATGAGTATTGGTGCTTTCGTATCTTTCCCTGGTTTATTTTCTAAATACCAAAAATTAACTGAAATAAAGAAAAAGAACATTATTCTTCCCTCTGGTGCTATTGGTGGATTTGATAGTGTAGAAACAATTAACTTAGTAGGCATAAAATCTGCTAAGCTCCAAACTAGAAAACCAAACAGAGCCTTTAGGAACAACAGCTATATTGAATCAAACAACATCAAATTAAACGAACATTCACCAGTGGTCATATTCAAAGGAAATGCTAAACTAGCCGCTGCATATTTTCCAAGGAGTATTAATGTTGCTGCACGCTTAGCTCTCTCAACATTAGGTCCTGAAAAAACATTAGTTGAAATAATCGCTGATCCATCGATTTCAAAGAACATTCATGCAATCGAAATTGAATCTGAAGTTGGAAAATATAATTTCCTTTTCGAGAACAACCCTTCACCAACCAACCCAAAAACGAGTTGGCTAGCAGCATTATCTGCTATCTATACAATAAAAACTATTTAGATTTCTATGGTAAAAGATAGGTTTTCAATGAATTTCCTTTATTTCTTCAACCCTTCCACCTATGTCTAGACCTGCATTTTTGCCAGTTCCCTCAAAAAGTATACTTTCTCCCTCTTTTTTACTGAGCTTGATTAAACGAACTTTAAGTTCAGAAGTATTACTTTCCAAAATTCTTCCGACCATAGAACCATCAATTGGAGAATGAAGATTAACTGCTTTGGATTTAAAAGCCGTTATTTCAACCCTATACTTCTTATCAGTGACATGAAGTATAATCTCCTTTTCTTTTAGTTGAAGTTTGGTAACTTCTGCTCCAGTATAATTTGTAAATCTGTATAGTTCTTTATTGTGTCTAAAACCTACTAGATAGCCATCAAAAGAATTACCTAACCAAGGTATTTTTGCATATGAAGCCATGAGAGAAACACCTTCTTTATCGAAAGTATTTGATTGCATCCAGATATAATAGTGAGGAAAGCTTTTACCATAATCTTTTTCCATATACCCCTTGCCATTTGTGAAATCGATTTTCTTTCCATCTACTGAAAGTTCTCCTTCAATAGAATGATCAAAACCTAGAACGCCGTGATAGCATTCCATAAATGGAACTAGCTTATACCAACCCATTACACCTAAAGATAACTTCTTCTTAGACCAAGGTACTAATTCTCCTATTCCAATCTCTCCTTCCACTTTTTTTCCCTCTGAAGATAGACTGAGTTTAATCTTTTCAGAGCTAAAATAGTTTTCTCCGATTTCAACAGCGAATTCCTTCTTTGAGAACTTGAACGCAGAGATATCGAATTCAAAGAAAGTAGTTTCTGCATTTATTCCATCAAAGAATTGAACAAAAGCTATTCCATTTCCATTATTATCATAGGAAATCCCAGGAATAATTGCATAAATCTCATCTTTTGTAGAATTTATTATTTTGAAATACCATCCTTCAAAGTAATTCCGTTTTTTGTTCTTACCTTGAAAGATTGAGTCATTCCAGATTTTTCGTAAAAAGTATGGCATCGATTTCAGCTCAGAATTATTTTTGATGGTAAAAATGGGAACATTTGATTTTTAATGCTTGTTCTTTGACAATTTCTAGAATTAAGAAAATACTAGTATAACTTTCAACAGTTCTTCGCAATTTGTTTTTGGTGTTTTTATATCTAGCTTACTTGTAGGATACAGGGAGAAAGTCACTGCTGGTGACATGAGCCTAGCATCTGAAATTAGATGAATTAGTGAGTAGTATAGGTGATAGATAATGAATGAAAATAAGACTAAAGCAAGAATGGAGAAAGTTGAGAAGGATTGGAAGTATACCTTAGAGAATAAAGCAGAGCAGAAGAAATTTGAATTTTATAACGGTCAAATGGTTTTCCGCTAAACTTTAAATTGGTTCAGATTCTCTGTAATCTGAATAACTTTGAACGGGGACAATCTATCATCACAAGTTAGAATTGGAATTGATACGGGCGGGACTTTCACAGATTATGTTATTGTAACTAACGGACATATTTCTGCATGGAAGACTCCTACTACTCCTACTGATCCAAGTGAGGGTATAATCTTTGGTTTCAACGAAATTATGGAAAAGCATCACTTTCAAAAAAATGATGTGGAAGTGATTGTTCATGGGACAACAATAGGAACAAATGCATTTCTAGAGGACAAATGTCCCCCTATTGCTTTCCTAACTACAAAAGGATTCAAAGACATAGTTGAAATTGGAAGACAACAAAGGTCAGAACTCTATAATCTTAAATTCAATCAGAAATATCCAGTTAATTTTCAAAAAGATGTTCTTTACGAGGTTGAAGAAAGAGTTGATAGTAATGGAAAGATTGTCAAATCTCTTGATCTTCGTTCGTTGGAAAATTCTTTACAGATGTTTGAGTCAAAGTCAGTTAAGAACTTAGCCATCTCCTTTCTTTTTTCTTTTCTCAATATAGAACATGAGAAGAGGGTTGCTGAATATTTTTCGGAGAAGGGTTACAATGTTTTTACATCTCATGAGATAAGTCCTCAAATCAAGGAGTATGAAAGGGCTGTTACAACAATCGTTAATGCTAAAGTTAGCCCAGTGGTCAATTCATACTTATCGAGATTGAAAAGTAAGCTAATAAATCTAGGAGTGGAATCTCCTCTACTTATTATGCAATCCAATACTGGAATGGCAGATGTTGTTTCGATAGGTAAATCGGGTATACAAACTCTTTATTCTGGGCTTGCGGGTGGAGTCTTAGCTGCAGCTGATAGTCTTAAACACTTAAACAGAACGCACTTAGTTTCTCTTGATATAGGGGGAACATCTACTGATGTTGCAGCTCTAATAAATGGTCCAATTGTTTTAAGATCAAGAGAATTTAGAGGTTTCCCACTAGTTGCAAGTATGGTGGATGTAGAAACAATAGGTAGTGGTGGTGGATCAATTGCAGACTTTAAAGATGGTTTATTATCTGTTGGACCAGAGTCTCAGGGGGCAAATCCTGGTCCAGCGTGCTACTCTCTAGGAGGAGATAAGGTAACCTTAACTGATGCAAATCTGTATCTGGGTTATGTTCATCAAGATAATTTTGCAGGGAGTTTGAATATAGATAAAGATAAAGCAACTCTACAACTCAATAATCTATTAAATGAAATCAAGTCATCACCATTCCCTCTTGAAATAGTGACCGTAGATGAACTAGCATTATCTATCAGGAAGATACTAAACAACAACATTGCTAATGCAATCAGGGTAGTGACAATACAAAGAGGATTAGACCCAAGAGATTTTGCTCTGCTAGGGTTTGGTGGAGCTGGTCCTCTACAAGCTTGGGAAATAGCTCAAGAGCTTGAAATGGACGGTGTTATTATTCCACCCTTCCCTGGTGTTTGGTCAGCTTTTGGACTTGTCTGTTCAGACATTAAACACGAACATACACAATCCTATCTTCAAACTAAAGATGAAGTAGATTTTACTGAGATGAATGAAAAACTTAAGGAAATCGAGGAAAATCTGAAAGAAGTTCTTACAAGTGAAGAGGTTAGAAGCAAAAATCAATCCTTTGATTATTCCTTAGATATGAGATACGTGGGTCAATCTGACTTTCTAACCTTACCTGTTACATTCCCAATTGATAAAAAACAACTAGAATCTGTAACTGAAAAATTTCAGTTGTTACATAATCAGAATTATTCTTGGTTTGATAAAGAACTCATAGTTGAGATAGTAAACTTATCTGTAAGGGGAGTTGGTAAAGTACCAAGAATAGAATTCACAAAGTTAGCTAAGGGTTCTGAAAATCCACCTGAAGATGCGATTAAAACAAACCGAAGTGTTAATTTTGATGGAGAGTGGATAAATATTCCAGTTTATGATAAGCAAAAATTGCTATCAGGTAATGTTCTAGACGGACCATGTATTATTGATCAACTTGATACAACTACTGTAATTCCACCTTCAGTAATTGGGCGGGTAAACAATTTAGGATACATAATAATGGAGGAGAGAAAATGAGTTCTAAATTTAGTCTCATAGAGGCACAAGTCATTAATCAGTCACTGAAGAACGTAGCTTTAGAAACAGGAATCGTTCTTCAACGGTCAGCCTTTTCCCCAAATATAAGAGATAGATTAGACTTTTCAAGTGCTATAATGGATCACAAAGGTAGATTAATTGCTCAGGCAGAGCACATTCCAGTTCATCTTGGTGCGATGCCAGAGGGAGTTAAAGCTTTAATCAAGCATTTTGGTGAGGATAACATCAGGGATGGGGATATTTACATTGCAAATAATCCTTATTTGGGTGGAACACATCTTCCAGACATATCTGTAGTTAAACCTATTTTCTTTGATAGAACATTAGTAGGGTATATTGCAAATAGGTGCCATCATGCAGACGTTGGAGGTGTAGTCCCCGGTTCTATGCCCAGTGGGAAGTATACTTTAGAAGAAGAGGGGTTTGTCATAGATCCAACCATACTGGAAAGAAATGGTATTTTAAACCAAGAATGGTTAGATTATTTTCTTGACAATATTCGTGTTCCAAATGAACGGAAAGGAGATATACAAGCTCAATTAGCTTCTACAAAGATTGGTGAGAAAAAATTCCATGCTCTTTTGAAAAAATATTCTCTGGATAGGGTTCAAAAAATAATAGATTTCTTGAATAAAAGATCAAGAAGTGCTTCTTTAAAGCTTGTGAAAACCATTCCTGAGGATGAAATTGTAGCCTATACTGATTATATGGATAATGATGGGGTGACGGAAGAACCAATTGCAATTACGGCTGAAGTGCAAAGAAAGGGTGAAAAACTTATTGTTGATTATAGTAAAACCGACTCTCAAGTAGAAGGAAACATCAATGCCCCCTATGCAGTAACACTTTCAGCAACATATTACATTCTGCGTTGTTTAGTTTCTAGAGACTATGCAACAAACTATGGCCTCTATGAAACTTTGGAGGTTATAACCAAAAAAGGAACTTTAGTTGATCCTCTTCCCCCCGCGGGAGTAGCTGCAGGGAATGTAGAAACAAGTCAAAGAATAACTGATGTTATGTTAGGTGCTTTTGCACAACTTTTCCCAACAGCGGTACCAGCTGCAAGTAGTGGAACAATGAACAATATAATTATTGGAGGAATAAACCCAAAAGGTGTTCAATTTACTTACTATGAAACAATTGCTGGAGGTATAGGTGCAGGAAAGGATTACACTCCTCCCCATGCAAAACACAGTCACATGACCAATACAAGGAATACTTCAGTAGAAGTTCTAGAACGATATTATCCTTTGCGAATACATGAATACTCAATTATACCTAATACTGGTGGCTCAGGAAAATGGCAAGGGAGTAATGGTGTTCGTCGATCAGTTGAGTTGTTAGCACAAAAAGCCGTACTGTCAATACAAAGTGAAAGAAGAGAACATTCTCCATTTGGATTACTGGGAGGAGGAACTGGTTCCAAAGGTCGCAATATCTTGAGACAAGATGGTGAATCAATTTGTCTTCCATCTAAAGTCACTAAGGAAATTAAGAAGGGAGATATAGTGATTATTGAGACTCCAGGTGGAGGAGGGTATGAAGCGGATTAATCATTTGGTGACATAACATTTTCTACGCGAAACTTCTTTCCAGCATCAGCTGAAGTACCGCCTTTTTTACCGGATAAATATATGCTTATCGTATTATTTTAGTATTATTCACTTTTGAATTGTACAATCTAAAGCTCCTAAGTTATTTTCTACTGCAATTTTCTCTTATCACTAAATATATTAACAATACACTACATAAAATTTAGATATGACATAGGGATAGTTAGTTCATGGCCGAGAATAATTCTTTACTCCTACTAGATTATGTAGGTGAAAACAATAACATCGCTTTAATTACACTTAATCGTCAAAAAGCTTTGAATGCTTTCAATGATAAGTTGTTAAATCAGTTATCTATTACACTCAAATCGTTAAAGAAAAAGAAAAATGTTAGAGCAGTAATTATCTATGCTGAAGGTAAAAGTTGGTCTGCTGGTGTGGATTTAAAATGGACCGCATCCCTTGGATGGAGAGTGATGACAGCTATAAAGAAAGGGCAAAAAGTGTTTTCACAAATTGAAAATCATCCAACTCCTGTGATAGCTGCGATTAATGGATATGCTCTAGGTGGAGGGATGGAATTAGCTCTTTCATGCGATATACGAATAGCAGCTGATACTGCCTTATTTGGGCTGACTGAGACCACCATAGGATTGCAACCAGGTTGGGGTGGAACTTATCGTCTCCCCAAGGTTGTAGGTTTGAGCATTGCAAAAGATCTCATCTTAACTGGAAGAAAATTCTCAGCTGATGAAGCTCTTGAAATAGGTTTGATTAGTGAAAAAGTTCCTCTAGAAGAACTGAAAGTAAAAGCGATAGAAAAAGCTGAAATCATTGTTAATAATGCACCCATTGCTCTAAGAGAAGCCAAGAAAGCAATAAAGAGAGGACTTAATACCTCAATCGATGGAGGATATAGAGCTGAAACTAAAGGAATAAGGACTTGTTTTAGGACTAAAGATATAAGAGAAGGAATAAAAGCTGTACTTGAAAAGAGAAAGCCTGATTTCAAAGGTGAATGATTTCTATAACAACCTATAGGGTTTCCCATGAATCAAACAGAAGTAACAGCTGCAGAAGAGGAGTATCTAGAAACTTTCTTCTGGTTTTTTGAATATGGTACTAAAAACGTTAAAACCAACCAAATAGCTGAAATGATGAATGTAGATCCGGGTACAGTTACTTCAATGTTTAAGAAATTATCAAAAAAAGGATTTATTGAGTATAAGCCATATTACGGTGCTAAGTTAACCTCTGAGGGAGAGGAAATAGCTAGAAAAGTTGTGCGAAAGCACAGACTATCTGAAAGTTTTCTTGAATGGTTAGGTGTTCCATGGTCAAAGATACATGAAGAAGCATGTAAATGGGAACATGTTCTAACTGATGAAATAGCAGAAATGATTGAACAAAAATTGAAACCAGAGAAAACACCATATGGGGCAACGATACCGCAAAAGGAAAGCACTAAAACTAATGCAGAAACGAATAAACCACTAGCTCTTTTTAGTTCAGGAAGAAATATAGAAATTGTAGAAATAATTGAGCGTGCTATTGCTAGACATTTTCCTCATGAAGCAACTCTACAAGAAGTTTATATTGAATTAGAGGAAAAAGGGTTGAAACCTGGGACACAGTGGGAGATAATATCTACTAAAATCAGAGAGGAAGCTGTTGTAGAAAACTGGTCACTTTCTTATGATCTAGATATGACTTTGGGAAACAAAGAGGGAAGAAAGACTAAAGTTCCATATTATCTAGTGAATATGATTTTGGCGAGAGAAAACCTAAACCACTTATCTTAACGCAGTTAATATAAGTTTTAATGATTAAGAAATAAAGAAAAATTTATTGAAGAGAATAATATATGGAGATACTATCTATGCTCAATACTTCAATAACTTCCAAAATATATCCATCAATACTAATCTTGTTTTTCCTTACTTCAAACGGAATGATTAGCCAGGGAAACTTCGAAGAATCAACTGGTACTACTAGTATTCGTGGTAATCCTGTAATAACTTCTAATGGTGATTATTTTGATGCTTATAATCTCTTTATTATTGAAAGAAGGAATATGGATGACTATACGTCTGTGGATAAAACGCTTTATTTAACAGATATGGGAGGAAATATTATCATAGAAGAAGATATAGGACTTGATGGGTTCATGAGCGTTGAATTTCTCAACTCAACAACTCTTCTATATGGTAATTATTTTGGAGCTTTCTTGTGGAATATTGAAACTGATGAGACCGAACAATTAGGGTTCAAAGGACACCATGACTATGAAAGAAATGAAGCAAATGACACTTATTTCACACTGCATCCGTATACAATTGAAAACCAAGGAACAGAATATCTGTATGATCAAATAGCAGAATATACTCCTGATGGCACTTTAGTCTGGAGTGTGAATATGGGCGACTTTATACCCTTTAGTCATTGGTGTCCTTATCAAGACTTAGAAATTGGAGGGGTTGCTGATGTCACACATGCAAATTCTATAAGCTATGATCAAGATCAAGATGTAATTTATGTCAATTGTAGGAATACTAACACTTTCTACAAGATAGATCATAAAACAGGTTCTCTTCTCTGGTCTCTAGGAGAGCATGGAGACTTTACAATGAGAGATATTTATGGAAACATAAAAGACGGCCTCTTCTATCATGGTCATGCACTAGAGATAATATCTGAAAATTCCTTCATCTATTTTGATAATGATGAACACAATCAGACAGACAATTTGAATCATCATTCGAGGATTATTGAGATTACTATTGATGAAAATACAATGACTGCTAATACGACTTATGAATTTTCATCTCCTAAGAATTATCATACTGCTTGGTGGGGTGACGCAGATCTGTTACCCAATGGTAATAAATTAGGAACTTTTGGGACACACGGTCATGAAGGAAAAACTACAATTGGGGCAAGGTTGGTCGAAGTAAATAGTAAATCAGAAATTGTTTGGGAGATGTATTTTCCAGAAGAAGGAGATGTTGCAGGAGGAGTTTACAGAATGGAAAGAGTATCACTTTCGCCAATAATACAAATAGATTCACTGTATTGGATAAAATCTGGTGAAAAAGCAATCATAAACTGGGAAGCTTTCTACAACTTTAGAAATAAATATCCAATGAATGGCAGCTATAGACTATATTTCGAGGAGGAACTAATAGAACAATCTGAACTTGATTTCAAGAAGTATTGGCAACCAACTTCATTGAGTGTAGATCTGGGTTACTTAGAAGATGGTAACTACAATCTAACTATTGTTATTAAAGATGAGAGTGAGCATCAAAACATCGAACAAATCAACGTACAAATATTTGAGAAACCTCCAGAAACTACAAATGAATCAAGATTTCATCCATTATCTTTAGTGATACCACCATTGTTACTATCTGCTATAAGTCTAAGAAGAAGAAAACTAATTTCGAGATAAAAATCGTATAAATCATTCCTTTCAAATTCAACAGGAACCATTAATCAGATTTTGCCTTAATTAACGAATTCCTAGGTTTTTTTATGGCTAAATGATTAATTACTCCCTTCTTTTTCATTCCTCTTTCGATTTAGAAATAGGTCACAAGTAATTAGCGATATAATAACTATCGGAAGTATAATTGCCAGAGTGATAAGCATATTAGTTGAGAAGGGATCAGATTCTATAATATAAAAACCTGAAAATATAGTTAGATAAGTACTCACAGCAAAAGCTAAAAGTAACAAAATTCTAATTACTATTGTAATATTGAGGTCAGCGTTAGTGTCTTTCTTCTTTTTTCTAAGAAAGCCAAAGCCCATTCCTGCAGCTATAAAAAAACCACATCCGATGGCAATTACACTAGCTGAAATTAAAGCTGTAATTCCAATTATTAAGAAAATAATAAAAGCCACAACACCAGTAATCACCATTCCAACTGCAGTGTACATATATACTTTGAAATCTTCAGGGACACCATACATTCTAGTCATTAACTTCTTTAGTCAAACACAGATTATAAATCATTTTAGATTATTTTGTCTGAAATTAGAAATAAAAAAGGAGGGAGCTCCTAGTTTTCACTAAGTTTCCAGAGAATTCTTTTTGGATTGTCTTCCAAGGTGACACCAGCTTGCTTTAGCTCATCTCTTATTTTGTCACTCATTTCCCAATTCTTCTCTTTCCTATATTCACCACGTAATTCAACAAGAAGCTTAACTAGCTTTTCAACTAAATCCATTGATAAGTAACTGTTAAAATCTTCATATAAACCAAAAACTGACCTGAATTCATCGAATAGTTCATCAGCTTTGTTAATAACAGCTCCATTAATTTTGTCCGCTTTTCGAAGATAATCATTAACTTCCCTAGAATAGTCAAAGACTACAGCAAAACCATTAGATGTGTTGAAGTCTTCATCCATTGCATTAACAAAATCCTCTCTAGCTTTGGTGATTTTTTCTAGTAAATCTTTATCTAAATCCGATAGAGCACTTTCATCCACTGTTGTATCGGTTGCATAATTCTTGGTTAGTAGAATAACATCAAACAACCTATCCGATGTTATTTGAGCTTGATCTATTGCATCCTCAGTAAAGGTAATTGGACTACGGTAATGGGTTTGAAGGACAAATAAGCGAACAGCATCAGGAGAATAGTGTTGGAGCAAATCAACAATATTGACAAAATTGCCTAGAGATTTGCTCATCTTCTCCTTATCTATGTTAACATAACCATTATGGAGCCAGTACTTGGCGAAAGGTTTTCCAGTAAGTGCTTCGGACTGAGCAATTTCATTTTCATGATGAGGAAAGATAAGATCCTGACCACCGCTGTGGATGTCTAAAGTATCGCCAAGGTACATCATAGACATTTGTGAACATTCGATACTCCAGCCAACCCTTCCATCTCCCCATGGCGAGAACCAATATGGTTCCCCTTCTTTCTTCTCCTTCCAGAGTGCAAAGTCTGCAGGAAAGCGTTTTTTAGGATTCTTAGCATCTTCTGTACCTTCTTGTAGGATATTGTCTATTTTTTGGTTTGATAGTTTTCCGTATTCATCAAATTTTCTAACATCAAAATAGACATCACCACCACTCTCATATGCATATCCCTTTTCTATTAACCCCTCAATGAACTCAATCATTTGGTTAATGTGAAGCATGGCTCGAGGGTGTACAGTAGCTTCTTTTAGATTTAAACTTGCCATATCCCTTCGAAAATAGCTTAGATACTCCTCTGCAACTTCTAGTACAGCTCTTTGCTCCTGTTTTGCTACCTCTATCACCCTATCTTCGATATCTGTGAAATTCATTACATATTCCACCTTGTATTCTTTATACTCAAGATATCTTCGAATAGTATCAAAGGCTATGGCTGACCTAGCGTGCCCTAAATGCATTAGACCATTAACTGTTGGTCCACAGTTATACCACTTCACAACACTAGGTTCAATAGTCTTGAACTCTTCAAGTTGACGTGTAAGAGTGCTGTAAATTTTTATCATAAGTTAGTTACAAAATCGGTTTAAAAAAGCGTTTCGCTTTAACAGAAGTTAAAATAATTTAGCTTCTAGTCCTTTTTCATTCTAAAAAAATATATAGAACCCGTTTTACTTTAGATGGAAGAAAATGACTATATTGGTAACTGGAGCAACTAGTGCAGTAGGATATTTTATCGCTAAGAAATTAAGAGAAGAATATCCAAAGACAGAAATCAAAGCATTAACTAGGTCAGACAAAAAATATCCTGCTTTAGAAGAACTAGGTATCAGTTTCGTTAAAGGAGATTTAACTGATAAAGAATCTCTAGTAAAAGCGTTAAACGGAATAGATGATGTCTATAATGCTGCA
The DNA here is from genome assembly GCA_019057375.1 of Candidatus Heimdallarchaeota archaeon. Classification (GTDB taxonomy): domain Archaea; phylum Asgardarchaeota; class Heimdallarchaeia; order Heimdallarchaeales; family Heimdallarchaeaceae; genus UBA460. The sequence goes on along the minus strand of DXJF01000114.1, from coordinate 55,253 downwards.
GGAGAAGCTAGAGATAATATTCCCTCGAGATTATATTATGATGTTAATGTAACCGGTACAAAGAATTTGCTTGAAGCATTTGTTGAGAACAATGGGAAAAAATTCTTACATGTAAGTACAGTTGGCATTTATGGTTACAAGGTAAAAAACCAACCAATAAAAGAGGATTATCCAAAAAAATCTGACCATCCTTATCATGAAACTAAATGGATAGCAGAGAAATTAATATTCAAGTATGCACAAGAGCATGGTTTTTTTGCATCAGCAGTTAGACCACCTTACATTGTTGGTCCAAGGGATAGACAAGTAGCACCCAAAGTTTTTGATTACCTTTTGAAGGAAAGAAAGATACCTCTTGTTGGAACTGGTAAAGCTGTTGTTTCTTTTGTTCATCATGAGGATGTAGCTAGAGCTTTAGTTATGTGTGGAGCTACAGAAAAAGCTAATTGTGAAGCTTTTCATGTTATTGGTTCTACTTGCACTGCTCGGGAGTTATTTGAAATGGTCGGAGAAATTACCAGAAAAAAACCTATATTTGAAGAAATAAGCTTCCCACTAGCGATAATTGCAGCTGTTTTTAGTGAAACAATGGCTAAAATAAAAAAATCAACACCAAAAATATCCCGTAGAAGAGTAAATCAATTCAGTAGAACAAGAGTATATAGTTTAGAAAAAATTAACCAAATAGTGGGTTTTGAACCAGAATATTCTATTAAAGATTCTTTTCAGGATGCTTTTAACTGGATGAAAGAACAGAAACTAGTTTGATCTATTAGATATTATTCCTCAAAACCATATTTCTTTTCTATTGCATATATTGACTTTTGATTAATTCTGTTAAAAGAACGAAATCTGAATAAATGAAAGAATCCAACAAAAAGCCGTTTGAAACCATAACTTGATTCCCCTGTTAATCTTGGTCTGTGATTGACTTCTATTTCTGCAATTCTGAAACCTTTGCTGGTAAGAATTGTTGGGATGTATCTATGTGCCCCCTTTGTTAATTTTAAATCCGAAACAGCTTCTTTTCTGTAAATTCTCAGCATACAATTGTTATCGTGAATTTTACTTCGATTAATTACCCTATTTAGAAAATTGTAAATTTTCGAGCTAGTTTTTTTAAGAAATTTATCCTTACGTTTATTTCTCCAACCACAAACAAAGTCATATTCTTCTGTTAAGGCACTGATTAGATTAGGAATGTTATTTGGGTCATCTTGGCCATCTCCATCAAGTGTGATGATGGAATCTCCTTCTGCATTGTCAAATCCAGCTGAAAGAGCTGCACTTTTACCATAGTTTTTCTTAAATTGAATAATACGCAGTTTTTCTTCCTTAGATTTAAGTGAAAGAAGCTTATCCAAGGTAGTGTCCTTCGACCCATCGTCTACAAAGATTATCTCAAAATCAGTTGTTACTTTCTGCAATATCTCTTTTAGTTCACGGTATACAGGTATAACGTTACCTTCTTCATTATGGACTGGAATAATTGCAGAAACCATCATTTCAAAATCCTTATTCTATTTGAAAACAAAAACCTTTCTTTAATCATTAACTCTGAAAGGTAAAAATGGTGGACCAGTCGGGACTTGAACCCGAGGCCTCATCGGTGCAAGCGATGCGATCTCCCAACTGATCTACTGGCCCATGTTGGATTGTCTTCCCTTCCTCCTTTTTTTAACATTTCGATATCGAAAAGATTTGTTTTAGTATAAACCTTTGAAAATTTAAGTGAAAACTACTTTTTTTGATAATAGGCTGGTATTACATTTACCGACAAAAATCAGTTTACAGACTCCCGACAAAAATCCTAAATTTAATGATTAGTTGTCTTTCAGCCGTTTAAAGCCCCTCCCCATAGTTTCCAATGGAAACGGTGGTTCTTCGGAGATTCAGCCCCTCTTCTTAACGAATCCACCTCTAAGGAAAAAATAATTTTTTCTATTAGATTTCTTGTGGAACAATGAATCATTAAGTAAATATATTAGATGATTTTAAAAGTAAATATTATCTCTGTATAAATAGGAAAAACTCCGAAGAATAGGTGATGATGATGGTAACAATTAACGAGGCACAAAAGAAACTGCTTGAACTCATTAACAGTAGAAACAGTGTAAAACAATTAGATGTAATGAATATTCCAAAAACTCCAAGCAGAATAATGGGAGAAAAAATGTTGAATGCTTTTGCTAGCCAAATATTAGATGACTGTGAAGGTTTAGAATGTGATCCAACTATTGAGGATGAATTAATTGAAAGTCTTCTTAGTACTTTAGCATTAGCAGGTGTAGTAGGAATAGATTTAGAAAGAAAACTACTCGAAATATTAGGATTAATGGAAATAGTAACAGCTGATAGTTCATAAGAACAAACAAAGTAAGGTCTCTGTCGAAGGGAGGGAGTCATCATCATTTTGCTATTATGAGCGATGAAAAAATCTAAATAAACTGTTTTTAAAATGGGTTTGATGATTGGTTTAAAACGTGGTACAGTTCTGTTAAAACCATATAATCTACAGTGGAAAGATTTTTTCAAACAGGAAAAAGAGTTAATGTCAGCAGTGATAGCTGATTTTCTAGTTGATATCCAACATATTGGAAGCACTGCCATTCCAAACTCTGTAGCTAAACCAATAATAGATATCGCTGTTGCTATTGATTCACTTGATAATATTGAGAAAATCATTATTCCTCTAAAAAATGTTGGTTTTATCTATAGGGGAGAGCAGGGAATCCCAGATAGACATATGTTTGTGAAAGGGGGAGAGAATTATAGAACCCATCATCTTCATGTTATGCTAAAAGGTCATTATGAATGGGATAAACATATTCTGTTTAGAGATTTTTTGAGAAAATATCCAAAAGAATTAGAACAATATTCTGAACTTAAACAGAAATTATTTCTTAAATATGGAAATGATAGAGAAAAATATACAGAAGGCAAATCAGATTTCATACAAAACATAATTGAAAAAGCAAAGAGTAAACTGTAATGAAGTAATAGAAGAAAAAGATGGAGCCTCGGAAGGGAATTGAACCCTCGACTAATTGATTACAAGTCAATCACTCTACCACTGAGTTACCGAGGCAATACTTTGCAAGGAGTTTTGATGATATTCGTATAAAAAATATTTTGATTGTTACTATCTTTTATCCAAGACTGATTTTCTCACGGATATCTATCCTTCCAACCGTTAGATAAGGTCTAGCCGCTACAATCTGAATATCTTCTACTCGCATAAATCCAATTTCCATATTTCTATATTTTTCATTTATCACATGAATTAAATTCCTGGCTTCAGTTGTTTCTATTCTAGCTAAAGATATGTGGGGAATATAGAATGGGAAGTATTTTTCCAAATGTGGAAACTCTTCAAAAATCTTATTAAAGATAGATTCTAGAACCTGATTCTTATCGAACACTTGTGCAAAAATGATTCTTTCAAAGCAATTAATTCCTTTGATTTCTAATTCAAAAGGTGAAAAATTATTTGCAACCCTTGTCATTTTTTCACTGATTTCCTTGATTTCTACTTGGTCCTCCCAGCCAAATTCTTTTAGAGTAATGTGAAAATATATGGGATGAAAATAAGTATGTCTGTGATCAATCCTATCGAAAGCAGCTTGAATTTGTTGGAGGTTTTCACAAAGGGAATGAGGAACCTTAACAATAGAGGCTAGAAAAGGAGGATTGTTTTTATCGTAGAGTTTTTTTCCAGAGTAGATTACACTATCATCAAAAAGAGGTACTTTATCTTCTAACATAATTTTACTATAATGCTCCCAATTCTTCTCAAACAACTCTTCCTGAGATTTAATATCCATTTTTACTCCAATAAACTGACGGTTCCTTGTTGATAATTCTTCCTATGAGAAATTAAAGAATAGAAAAAAAGGTTTAAAAAGAAAAAGGAAGTAGAACGAATGTAACCAAAAGTATGCCGTTGTAGCTCAGTCTGGTGGAGCAATCGGCTGTTAACCGATCGGTCGTAGGTTCAAATCCTACCAGCGGCGCCATCCTTCCTTCTTTCTTAATTACAATTATTGTTTCAATTTTTTTGTGTTTTTATACTCTTTTCTTCATATCCTTCTGAAGCTAGCTTGCCTACTCTGCTTGGTGGTTCAGACGTTGCATTCTTATTAATGATATGGCAAGCTTAGTAGCGCTAGCTTCCTTTTTCCATCTAACTTATTTCTGTTAGAGTTGAGTGTTATCATGATTTGCATATTGAATCCAAGGTTTTCAAGAATAGCCTGATTTCTTCTATTGTATTGTAGTGAACTAAACTAATTCTGATAATCTTCTGCTTATTATAGATATCTTGAGCATATGAATAATAGTGACCTGCGCGAGCAGCTATCCCTCCTTCCTTCCAAAGGCGTTTAACTACTTCTTCTTCAGGAATGTTTTCTACTTCAAAGGAAAAGGTTGGGTCTCTTTCGTCTAATCGGTTTAGGTCAGTCAATCCGTATACTGTTACTTTTGGCATGTCTAGCAAACCTGGGATGTCATCAAATCCAGTAAGGATGGCTTTGGAAAATTCTGTTTCGTACTGTTCTATTGCATCCATTGCAATCTTCAATGCACGCTTATTTTCATCAAAATTCGAGAATTCATTTTCGTACTTGGATTGAACTTCTTTTGATAACCAAAGAAAATGATCAATAACACCACTAAAAGCTGCGAATGTTGCTTGATTCCTGGTTCCCCACTCGAATTTGCCAGGAGAAGTTTTGGGAGCTGTTCTTACCTTGAAAGGTTGAAGATCTTCAAGATGCTCTTTCTTACCATAGAGAAAACTACCATGAGAAGTAAAGAGTTTGTATCCTGAAAAAACAAGAAAGTCACAGTCTAAAGCTTGAACATCAGTTGGGCCATGAGGAATGTGATGTACTGCATCCACTATAAAGTGTGCACCAACTTCTCGTGCCAATTTTCCAATCTTTTCTGAAGGACTTTTTGTTCCCAGCATGTTCGAAGCAGCTGTAATGGTAACAATTTTTGTGTTAGAATCTATCAATTCTTGTAAGTGATCCATATTGAGTGTACCTTCTTCCATATTCAGCTTGGTAAATCGAACCTGCTTGATTTTTCCACGTTTATTCAGTTCTACCCAAGGGTCTACGTTAGTATAATGCTCATAATCTGTTGTAACAACATTTTCATTACCAGTAAGTTCTTTGCCAAGAGCGTAGCTTAAGTTAAAGAGCAATGAAGTCGCAGATTCTCCAGAGATGATAGTTGATGGGTCGGGAGTGTTTAAGAAATCTGCTACCGATTGTCTCCCCGCAAGGATAATTTCACTTGCTTTTCTGGACTCGTCAAAAATACCACCTACATTAGCACTCCAATTGATTCGAGCTTCAGTTTCAGCTTTTGCTGCTTTATCAACAACAAGTGTTGCTGTACCATTATCAAAGAAAGCACGCTTCCGTCCATTGAAATCAGAAACTGCTCTAGGAAAGGCTGTTCTAATTTGCTCAATTAATTCTTTATCAAACATCATCTAAATGACATTTGATTCACAAATAGTTTAAAAGTTTCTTACATAATCACTTAATCGTTCTAGAAACTCTATTCTTTCTTCTGGCTTGATATCTCCTCTGGATAGATCAAAAATGACTCTATGAATTCCATTTTCTTCATAATCGTTAACTAATTTTTCCAGATTCGTATCTCTGTAAATGTCAACATGAACTGATAAATAGAAATCTCTACCATTTAATCTATCTTGATAAGGTGCAATTATCTGTTTGATTTCCTGCCCACTTGCACCAGCTGGATGTAACCCATCACCATATACTATTGCTGTTTCTATCATATAGTCAGATGTTCCTGCGACAATTAAGGGTAATTTGGAAAGTTCAGGTCTTAATGGCTGGAAACATACGTTTTGGAATTGATAATAATTTCCTTCAAATGAAGTTTCACCATTCCATAAGGCTCTTATAATCTGAAGACATTCTCGAAGTTTGCTTCCTCGTTTCTTGTAATTTTCTCCAAGAAAGCCAAATTCAGATTCATTCCATCCCGCACCGAATGTCATTACAATTCTTCCATTAGTTAAATAATCTAAAGTAGCTAACTGTTTAGCAACAATAATGGGATTCCTTATAGGAAGAACTAGAGTAGAAACTCCAAATTTAATTTTATTTGTATGTCCTGCGAGAAAAGCTATCGTTGTTAAGGGTTCAGCAATATTATTGTAGAGTGCAGTAGTAGTATTTCCATAGATTGTCAAACCTTTTTCATCAGATTGCATGATATGATCAACAGTCCAAAGAGATTCAAAACCTGCTTTTTCTGCAATTTTAGCAGTTTCAATTAATAAATCTCTTTCTAAATTCATGTCAAAGTTTTCTAATGTATAACCAAATTTCATTTTAATCACCTGAACTATTTTTAATAACAGATATCTTTACCCTTGACATTTTCATACACTCTTCTAGTTATCAATTAGTAAGATACATAGGCAGTTATAAACTAAAGGTTAAAATCAAGTAATCTTTTCATGTCAATAATGAGTGAAAAAGAAGTAAGTGTTCTTTGTATCTGGAAACCAAACGATATTTTAAGAAATTATCTGGAAGAAGGACTAAAAGGATATCCCAATGTCAATCTAGTTTTTCCTGAAGATCTTTCTGAACAAAATTTGCTAGAACTTGTTCCAGAAGCTGATATAATAATGGGGTGGCGTCCCTCTAAAGAATTACTTAATGCAGCTACCAAGCTTCAACTTTTCATTAATCCAGGAGCAGGAGTACAACATCTTGTTCCTCTTTTCAGAGAAGTAACAACAAATAGAAAGATAACTTTAGTCAATGGACATGGTAATGCCTACTTTACTGCACAACATGTTGTAGCAATCTTATTGGCTCTAATGAACAAGGTTATTCTTCACCATAATTGGATGGTTGAGGGTCATTGGAGACGAGGCGATTCATTTGCTACTTCTATACCTCTACGTGGAAGAAAAGTAGGTTTACTAGGATATGGAGCAGTTAATAGATTAGTACACACTTTTCTGTCTGGATTCGATATCGATTTTTCCATTCTAAGAAATAATTGGAGCAAACAAATGGAACCTTTAGTCACTCCTGCAGAGCAGTATTCTTTTGAGGATCTTCCGAAATTCCTAAGAGAAATTGATATTCTAGTTGTTGCCTTACCTTTAACATCTGTAACCGAAGGTTTAATCCAAGAAAAAGAACTTGACTTACTGGGAGAAGATAGTTTACTTGTTAATATAGGTAGAGGACCAATCATTGAAGAGAAGAGTTTATTTGAAGCCCTGAAGGAAAGCAAAATAACTGGTGCTGCTATCGATGTTTGGTACAATTATCAACCAGAAGAAGATGACAAAGGGAAAAAATATCCTTCCTCATATCCTTTTCATGAACTAGACAATGTCATTGTGTCCCCTCATAGAGGTGCATCACCTATGGGTGATCTAAAAAGATGGGATGAACAAATAGAAAATTTACGTAGATTTGCAAAAGGTAAGAAGAAATTCTTGAATGAGGTAAATCTTGAAGAAGGCTACTAATTTTTACGTTTCTTTTTCTCTTTTCTATTGAAGATAATAACAAAAGGAAAACCTAAGGAATAGAGTAACAACTCAAATAGAAACGATCCATTTTCTGGTGGTAAACCCTTTAGTCTACTTTCAAAAGCATCTACTGTATTTCCAAGTAAGTTCCCTATTGTAACCATATCTATGTATAGTTGAATGTCTCGAGCCTTCTGTTCACCATAAAATTCCAATAATTTCTGTTTTGCGTCTTCTGCTGGTGATCCACCTGATTCAGCATAATGTTGGGCATAAGCAAGACCTATAACTTCATCAGGGTCACAAGAACCGAAATCGTGTTTCATAATCTGTTCTATTTCTTCTTCTGTACACCCAAGATTTAATGCTGCTTTTGTGTGACCCCACTCACAATATCTACAACCATTAACAGCTGTTACTGCTAACATAATTCGCTCTCTGAACTGTGGAGACAATCTTTCTGTTTTCCTAGATTCTCTAATCTGAGATCTATTTCTAAATATTTTTGAAACGTCTCGCCTGAATGCTTTGAAAGTATAAGTTCGTTTCTTGAAATATTGTGACACGTGCATTATGGGGTTGTTACCTAAGAAAGTTAAAAAACTCTCTATTGTTCAGAGTTAATTCAAAAATAAAAAGAAAAGAAAAAAGTAACAAATTAAATTTCTGGAAAATGACATGAAACGTAGTGATTTGGTTCTAGTTCTTCTAATTGAGGAGTAACTTTTGAGCATATCTCTTGAGCCTTGTAACATCTTGGGTGAAATGGACATCCTGTAGGAGGATTAATTGCACTTGGAACATCACCCTCAAGAATTATACGATCCATTTTTATACGAGGATCTGGACGAGGAATAGCTGAAAGCAAAGATACTGAATAGGGATGAGCTGTCTTACGAAACAATTCTCCTGTTGGACACATTTCCATGATTTTTCCTAGGTACATTACTGCTACTCTATCTGAGACATGTTTGATAACACTGAGATCATGTGCAATAAACATGAAAGTTAGATCGAAATCCTTTTGCAAGTCATGTAGAAGATTCAGGATTTGTGCCTGCACAGAGACATCAAGAGCTGAAACTGGTTCATCTAACAAAATTACTTCTGGGTGAATTGCTAAAGCCCTTGCAATCCCTAATCTTTGTCTTTGACCACCACTGAATTCGTGAGGATATCTTAAAGCATGGTAATCTTCTAATCCTACCTTTGCAAGAATTTCAAGGACTCTTGATTCTTTTTCTTCATAGAGCATATCTGGATAATGTATATCAAAAGGCTCTTTGATTAAATCAAGAACCATTCTCCTTGGATTCAAACTGGAATAAGGATCTTGGAAAACCATCTGTAATTGACGTTTAACTGCTAGTTCTTCTTCACGAGACATAGGTTGGAAGATGTCTATTCCTTTGAAATAAATAGAACCCTCAGTAGGTTTTTCTAACTTGACAATAACTCTGGCTGTTGTACTTTTACCACAGCCTGATTCACCAACTAGACCCAGAGTTTCACCTTTGTTAAGAAATAGGTTTACCCCATCAACAGCCTTAATATTTGCAACCACTCGAGAGAAAAGGACTGACTGTTGACTTACAGGAAACCATTTCTTTAGGTTATCAATTGTTATAATAGGTTGTGTTTTTTGGTCCCAATTAGAGAAGAGATCAATTGTTTCATATTCTTCAAGCGTTGTCATTTCATGCTTCCTCCTTTATAGCCTTACTCTCACGTATAGATTCCATATCTATATGCAAATCTAGTTCCTCGAAATGATGACAAGCAACACGACGACCCTTGCCAAACTTAAATTCAGGAGGTCGAACACGAGAACAAATTTCAGTTGCATATTTACATCTCGGGTGGAAACGACATCCCTTTGGAGGATTAATCAATCTTGGTACATTACCAGGAATCGTTTCAAGACGTGTCTTGTCTTTTTCCAGAGATGGAATACTTTCAAAGAGTGCATATGTGTATGGATGTTTGGGATCAAGGAATATCTCTTCTGTTGGTCCAGATTCAACGACACGACCACCATAGAAAATATGAACTCGCTTTGTAGTCTCTGCAACAACTCCAAGATTGTGAGTAATGAGCATCATAGCTAACCCTAGTTTTTTTTGCATCTCTTTGATGATTTCAAGAACCTGTGCTTGAATTGTAACATCTAAAGCAGTTGTAGGTTCATCAGCAATCAAAAGACTGGGTTGAAGAGCAAGTGCTCTGGCTATGAGAATTCTCTGACGCATTCCTCCACTAAATTGGTGAGGATAATCAGTAATACGTTTTTCAGCTTCGGAAATTCCTACTTGATCAAGAGTTTCAATAGCAATCTCTAAAGCTTCTTTCTTATTGCATTTTCTATGCAAAGCAATAACTTCAGTCATCTGATCTGATACTTTGAAAATTGGATTCAAGCTTGTCATAGGATCTTGGAAAATCATAGCAATTTCTTTACCACGTATCCTTCTCATTTGAAGATCAGGTAAATCAAGAAGGTTAACACCCTTGTAGATTATATCACCAGCAACAGTTTTACCATTTTTAGGTAAGATACGTAAAGTGGAGTGAGCAGTGACTGTTTTACCACAGCCTGATTCTCCAACAATACCTACAGGTTCACCATAATTAACATCGAAGGAAACACCATCTAAGGCTTCAACAACACCGCTCTCAGTATAGAAGTATGTGTAAATATTTCGTGCGTCTAGTATTTTTTTATTTTGTGCCATTGTATCACTCTCTTAATCTTGGATCTAGCGCATCTCTTAATGCGTCTCCTAGCAAGTTGAATGCCAGTACTACAAAGAATATTGCGAATCCTGGTAGAAGCGCTAATTCTGGGTTCGTTTTAAGAACCGTTTGTGCTTCATTAACCATCTGTCCCCAAGAAATCGTTGTTGGACTTCCTAAACCTAAAAAGGTTAATCCTGCTTCTGAGAGAATTCCTCCTGCAATGGATATTGTGGCAATAACAATGATAGGAGCTAAAATATTCGGTAGTATATGGACTAAAATGATTCTCCGATTACTTGCTCCTAATACTCTTGCAGCATTTACATAATCTAAGTTGTAAATCTGCTTCGTGTTAGCTGTGACTAACCTACATAGTCCTGCCCAACCAAATATTCCTAGTACAATAATAATAACTATTGATTGTGGTATCCGTCTCAAAAAAACTAATCTTCCTCTTCTGATGAATGAAACTGCTAGAATTGCTATTACAAGAAATGGTAGAGCGAGAAACATGTCTGTAATTCTCATAATAATTTCTTCAGTCCATCCTCTATAGTATCCAGCAAGGGCACCTAATGTTACTCCTATTAGAACAGACATCACAGTTGAGAATAATCCTACAGTTAAGGAAACTTCACTACCAGCAAGTAACCTTGAGAATTCATCTCTTCCAAGAATATCTGTTCCTCCAGGATACTTTAGATTTGGATTAGCTAAAGAACCACCTCCATTCCATGCATCAAACAGGGGGGAAGTTCCTACAGGGCTAAAGGGCATCAAGATTGGATAAGTAATTGCCAGAATTGTGATTCCAACTACGAGAGTAGCAGATAAGACTGCAACTTTGTTTTTCTTATATCTTCTCCAAACAAGTGTCCATTGAGAAGGACTTCTTTCTCGAAGAGTTCCATCTTTTGCAATAATCATTTCTTTCTTACCAGTTACCTTCTGGTAATATCTCCAACCTACCTTTACACCAACCCATACTAATGCTACGATTCCTATATAGATAAGATATGCGAATGGAGATCCAATTGGTCCTAGTCGAACACCGTCTACACTCATGGAAACTCCGAATGCTCTAAGACCATATGGTAATCCAATTCCAAATATTAAGATAATCCCTAAGAATTGTATGATATAGTTAAGGTAGTAGTGCTGCCAGAGCACAGCGAGTGCTCCAGCCCAAGACATAGATCTTGGTAACCTTTTTTCCACTAAGTAATTATCAAGTCTTTTAGAAAAAGACCCTTTTTGTGTTTTCTTAGCTTTTTGCAACTCATATCACCTGTTTATCATAGTTCTATACGCGGATCTACCGCAACATAAGCAATATCTGTTATCAAGTTACCTAGTAAGATAAGTAAAGTCAGAATCGCCGTCGTACCTAAGACCATCGGGAAGTCCAAAAGAAGCACCGCACCTACATATTTGAATCCTAAACCCGGCCATGTGAAGAGTGTTTCAGTAATTGGAGCTCCAGCTAAAGCTGTAGCCATAAACAACCCAACATAGGTTACTACAGGGATCAAAACATTTCTGAATGCATGTCTCCATGTAATGGTTCTTTCAGATATTCCATTTGCTCTTGCAGATAAGACATAATCTTGTCTAAGAACTTCAAGCATTGTTGCCCTAACTAACCTAGTATATAGGGCTAAGAAAGCAAATGTCAAAGTTATAGTTGGTAAAGCCATATGAAGGAGTGAATCCCCTAATCTTACACCTACATTATTCCAAAATCCACCAACACCTCCCCACTGCCCTGACCAGAATAATTGCCAGTTCGTCTGACTAAACACAGGCGTGGGCGCTGGTATTCGGTGAGCTTTTGCAGCTGGGAACCATCCTAAACCATATCCGCTGAATATATAAATCATTAATAAACCAAACACAAAAATTGGCATTGAGAGACCTAAGAGTGCGAAAGAACTTGCAGCTGAGTCAATCCAAGTATTTTGATTCTTTGCTGCTAAAACACCCAAAGGTATCGAAATAAGCAAAGCTAGCACAAATGATGCTAACTGAAGCTTTAAAGTTTCCCAAATTAATCCACCAATCATATTATTAATTGATTGACCTGATTGGAAACTTATACCCATGTCCCCTCGTATAAGGTTATAGAACCAAGTAACGAATTGAATATAAATGGGCTGATCTAGACCAAGTTTTTTAGTAAGATTTATCCTATCTTGTTCCGTTACTCTTTGTTTTCCAAGTAGCAATAATGCAACTGGGTCACCCATTCCGTTTACCATTACAAATGTCATCACACATATTGCAATGAAGAGAGGAATAAGTGTTAATAATCTTCTAGTAACATAAGTAGTTAATCTTAATGATGCTATGTTTTTAACCCATCTAAGAACACCAGTATCACCAATTCTTCTTGACATTTTGGAGCTGGTTGGTTGTTGCCAATTGACTGGTAGAAAGATACCAGTTACCATCATTAATATTCCAATGGTGAATATGTAGAATCCTGGTCCAACTGAACCTGTTAAACCAATGTCAAAGTAAGCTGGTGTAGAATCATTCGGGTTAAACGTAAGAGGCACCGTTGAGGCTGCAGTTTGTCCCGTTACTAAAGCTTGGTATCTTTCTGCTGCTATAATCATTGATCTGCTCATTGATAAAATAGCAACTACCAGAGCCAAAAGTAAAAGAATTCCTGCAGCAATATCTGCAATAGTGCCCCTCGATTTGAAACCACCACTTTGAAAAACCTGACCCAAAACAACAGCAGCTGTAGCAAAGATTAGTATAAACCACAAAGCTGCAGCAAGAATAACAACACTACTGGGTGTTTCTGCTTCCAAGAATCGTTCTTGAGCGAGGTTGTTTGCACTACTGTAAGTTAACATTTTATAATCGATTTTGAAACCGAAGATTCGTACTAGTGTACCTGATGAATCATACTCAGATCTGGGTCTTACTATAAAGATTTCTAGATCTGATCCTACAACATATGCATATCCATCTTTTACGAATATTCCATATATCTCTCCTGTAATTTCCTGTGAGCCTACAATAGTTAATTCTTCTGGATTTATAATTGAAACAATTTGTATTCCAACAGTCGAATCAACAATATATGCATGTTCATTTTCAATATGTATTCCATTGACATTTCCTTCAATATAATAAGAACTAGTGAGAACGGGAGATTGAGGATTACTTATATTTACTACTTGTATGCCAATATTTTCACCAACAATGTAAGCATAACTTCCTAAAACAGCTACATCATATACTGGTTCGTTTACATCGAAGGTTGCAACCAAGCTTGGTAAAGTTGCGTCAGTAATATTTAGAATACGTAAACCAGTTACTGAATCTACAATATATGCGAATTCATCTTTTACAATTAAACTGTTTATTTCCCCTGAAATACTAAATACACCCTCTTGTGTTGGTGTTGTTGGGTCACTAATATTTAGTATTTGAAACCCTATTGTTGAATCTACAATGTAAGTATAATTTCCTGATACAAATACATCAGTGGCCCCTCCTGTAATACTATATGTACCAACTTGTGTTGGTGAAGTAGGGTCAGTAATATTAACAATCTGTAATCCTGTGACCGTATCTGCAATGTAAGCATAGTTATCCTTCACGAATATACCATTGGCCCCATTTGCAATATTGTATGTCCCAATAATCTCAGGTGTTGTTGCATCAGTTACATTTACAATATTTAACCCTGTATCTGAATCTACTACAAATGCTAGATTATTTTCGTAATATACATTATGAAGGACTCCAGTAATGCTCTGAGAACCAACAAGAATAATTGGTTCAGGTTCAGTTGTTGTAGAATCAAATGTAATTGTATATATAGGTACCCAGGCAGAAGTAAGAATAAGGAGAAAACCAACGATTTTTAAAGACATTGCTACACTTTTATCCATAATAAATCACTCGAGTGGACAGAATAGTTTAACACTATTCCTTTGATAGATTGTCTGCTGAAGTTTTTATAAATGTTACCTAGTGATATTGAAAAAAGAAACAAGGATTGGAATATGATTTTGAGTCGGAAAAAAACGAAAGTTTGACAAAATGGTATCTTAAGGGGGAAATATTAAAGAAAACGAGCAAATTAGAAGAAACCAAATTAATAATTAGAATGAAAAAAAAGAAGATTTTAATGAACCAAAAAGAGAGAAATATCAAATATTGGTGAAACATAGATTTGTAACAAAAAATATTTAAAGAAAACAAGAAAGAAGAGAACGAAGAAAGACCTATCAATAAAAGGGGGCAGTGATCTAGCCTGGCTATGATACCTCCTTGACGTGGAGGAAGTCGGCGCACGTTATGAAACTTGGTTAAACTTGCAGAGGCTATTTAACCGTCGTTTGAATGGGTCCCCTACACGTGCGTTGAGGGGAAGGAATCGGGAGGAAGAAAGATACCTTGAAGGGAAGCAATATTTTTGGCAGCATTAGCATGAGTAGGGACCTTTTGACCACACTTTTTACAAGGAGCAACATCATACTGACCTTTTTGACGAGTAAGAAGACCTCCACATCCGTAATGAATGGTGCTGGTATGATATGGGTGAACTGCTTCTAACTGCACATCATACCCTAACTCCAAAGAAGCTAACCACACTGCTTTTTTGTAAATGAACAAACTATCGGGCATGGTGTAAATAGCTTTAGCTAAAGCTCCTCTGGTGCCGGTAGGATCAACAGTTAAACGTTCAATCTTTAACACTTTACACTTCTTTTTCACCATTACTGCAGCAAGAAAGTGGGGGAGGAGATAAGTGATTTCGCGAAGGATGCGGCTGCGACGAGTATAAACACGGTCAAGTTCACCTTTAAGTTTACAACACCCGTGGGAATCATACTCTTTTCTTTTACGGAGAAAACCTGTGTTCAACTCATCCAGAACTTTTGTGCTGAGATGTTTATAGTGTGCTGCTAAGTTTAGTAAATCTGGAGGCAGAGGGATAGGGGTGTTAAACACGACCATATACTGTCCTAAGCGGTTAATATCTACTCCAAGAATAGAAGCTTTCTTTGCAGAAACATTAGCAAGATAACGGTGAAGAAGTTTGGATGAATGGAAGCAAGCATGAGCTCCTTCGAGTACCACATCCACCCTAGGTTTGAAACTAGGAGCTTGTCCACTACTTACTTGGAAGACTTTGAAGTGTGCACCATTTCCAATATACCCTATTACTTTTTTAGGAAAGTGAACTTGAGCTGTTAGTCGCTGTTTTCCCTTTTGCGGAAAACAAAATTCCGTCCATCCTTGTTTTTTTACCTGATCAGTCAATTCTTGAGCATTCCCTTGACGGGTGATAACATAGTTTTTCTTCATTAGCAATTTGATTGGTAATCTTCCTTTCTTTTTTCGTTTAAATGGTAGGGGAACAACATTAGCAATAGGGAGAGCCTTAACTAACTGAGGGACACTCTGCATGTAATGATCAAAGAGTGTGAAAACAATTATCAGTCTAACTACTGAAAAGAGTTTTCGAGAAGGTTTGCCTATAATTGAAGCTAGTTGTTCGGAGAGAGTTTTGAGACTTTTCCATCGAGAAGTTTGAGGACCTTTGATCCATGAAGTGAGAAAAGGTACTACAGTTTTTTGTTCCTTCTTTAAGAGTTGGAGTTTTTTCAGAAATGCTTTCTGATTTTTGGTAAGCTGTGGGATGAGAGAAAATTCATGATTGTAGTAAAACAGCGCATCATCAAGAGCTTGGAGGATATCAGTTTGTGACGTAAAAGGAAGGGAGTCGTTGAATTGTAGGAAGTCAGCAAAATAGTTGTGTTTGTGTTTTTTTCTCCAATAGGAATCAGTTTTGGATCTAGTACTGGTGAGGAGGTTAATGATATATTTTCTTTTTAGTCTCCAATAGTTTTCTAAACTTCGCTCAGTATAAGGGGAACGACCAAAAATCAGCCATTCTATCAGCTGTTGAGGATTTTTCAAAAGAAAGCTCAATAACCCTTCCACTTTCTTCTCCTTATCTATCTTTCCTTTGATAGCTATGTATAACCAGTGGAAAGCACTTTCTGCAATATTTGGACTTTTCCCTACTTTTTTGCAGAGTTGGCGTGTGAAAAATCCTTCTTTGGGATTGGTTCTATAGAGTTCTACTGCTTGCTTGACAACTTGAGGGGTGAGTAGCTGATTTTGTTGTTCTTCTAATGTTTTTATTCTCTGGTTAATCTCTTCTCTTTGGGATTGGTCTATACACTTGAGCACCACCTGATAACTTCTCATCACTCCCTTTGACGAGGGAGACATAATTGTTTGAGTTTTACTTGTTGCTTGTGTGACCAATTCACTCAGTAACAATATCCACAAAATGGTTTTTAAACTCGATAAAATCTTCTGTTATGATGGGTTTTTCCTCTCTGTTGTCTGTTTATACTTCTTGCAAAGGATATGGCTAGCTTGTCCATGTTTTCTGCGAATTTGTCTACTTGACTAAAAGAGCTGGATAACAAAAAACATTTAAAGAAAACAAGGAAAGAAAAGTAGGCGAAAAGCTTATCGGCAAAAGGGGCAGTGATCTAGCTTGGCTATGATACCTCCTTGACATCTGCAAGGTGGAAAACCTACAGACAAAAAGTGGAGGAAGTCGCAAGTTCGAATCTTGCCTGCCCCACCATACTCTTTAGATTTTTCTTCTTTTAAATCTTAATTTTCTACGTTTCAGAATAACTAATGTCACTATTCCTATGCATATTATTTGTGGATTAGATTTAGTTCTGTAAGTTGGCCAATTTGATGGAATTTCCGGCATTTCTATCATTTTGGGTTCCATTAGCGGATATTTGTCGATTGAATTTGCTTCTCCTGCAATTTCATAAGATCCGGTCCCCATATCAGACCAAAAATTACCTTCATTTGTCTTCTTATCAAACCAAGTATTTCTATATCCTGTGTCATAAGCTTGTGCTATTCCTTCCTCACCATTATTAATGAAGGAATTATGATGTATGCTGTTATCCTGAGTCAGTCGATTAAGATAAACTCCATATTTACTATTTTCTTCAAGATGATTAGAAATTACTTCCGAATATGAATCTGGAGGTGGGGGTACAAATTCAGGAATAGGACTAAATCCTGAATGTCCGATGTATATCCCGTTTGTGTTATTTTTGCAGAGATTATTGTAAACAATAGAAACAATAGTTGTTATTAAGTAAATTGCCTCCTCTCTGTTATTTATACACGAGTTGTTAGCAATCACGAAATAATTTGAACTTAGTATTCGAATTCCATCGTTATGATTATCTGAACAATTGTTATTAGTTACAAATCCATATTCGGAATTTATTATTGTTATTCCATGGTTTTTGTTAAATGAACATTTGTTTAGATTAATTTCTGCTGAGTTAGATTTTGTTAATTCTATGCTCTCCCAATTCCCAAGTAAGATATTATTCGATACATTACAATGATTTGAGTTTACAACACTGATCCCATTATCATTATTATTGCAAGTGTTATTACTCACTGAACATCCATCAGAATTATGAATTTGGATTCCATCACCGTCATTATTGTTACAAGTACTATTTATTATGGTGGTCTTCTCACAATTGTACAATGTTATACCAATGCTTGTGTTTGAGAGATTTTGATTAGAAATGGTTCCCTTTTTACAGTCTGACAAAATTAACTGACCATAAATTGGGTCTTTTAGTTCTAAGTCATTCTTATTTTTGAAAAATCCAAGAATTCTAGAATTGACTTGATTATTTGAAAAACTTCCATATTCTACCGAGTAATAATCAATGTGGATACCATCATTAGTAAGAGTGTTATGGTTTAAAACAACAAACATCGACTGACGAACTAGGATTCCTCGCCATCCACTATCACTGCATGTATTATTCGAAACCAGTGTGTTGTCTGTTGCATATAGATTCATTCCGTATCTGGAATTATTTTTAAAAACATTATTTTTGATACAAAAACCAGTAACTGCTGTAATGCTTATTGCAATTACATTTGAATAGAAAAAGTTGTCTTCTATAATTAATGAATCAGTTCCAGATGTGAGCAAACCATGCCAATTCTCTTCAAACGTATTGTTAGATATAGTTAAGAAACTAGATTTCCTTAAGTATAATGCTTCGTCATTATTTTTGAATTTATTATTGGAAATTGTAACTCCAATTGAATTGTAGATGGATATAGCTGTATAATCATTATCTATGAACTCATTATCAATGATTGATGCTGTATTAGGAGCTATTTCATTTAGTCGAATACCCCAACTGTCAGTTTCAATAGTACAATTTCTAATAATGAAATGTTTACTTGTATTCTGAATATCAATACCTGCTTCTCTACCAGTGGTGATGATTTGATAGTTTTCAATTAAGTAGGGGTCACCTTTTGTTCCACTTCCAGGGAAGTTAAGTGTGATGAAATCAGAGTCATCATCTATGAACAATGAACTGGTTTGACTTACTGTTGATGCTTTATTATCCTGAATAGAGGTGTTTGTGGTTGTTAAGAGAAAAGTATCAGTTCTATTGGCTTTAATTATATTTACATTTAAAGTAAGATAGAATACCAGAATAAATACTAGAATTCTTTGCTCTTTCATCTCGTACATTTTACCGTTCAATCTTAAAACTCTTCCTTTCCCTCATTTTAAAGGAGTCTATTCGAATCCGCCCTGCCCCACCACTCCTCTTTTAAATCAAACAAATAATCCTTCCACGCTCAAGTATCTTTGTCCTGTATCCGCTAAAACAACAACAATTTTCTTTTTCTTATTCTCTACTCTTTTCGAAATTTGTTTTGCTGCCTCACATACTGCTCCTGAGCTTATTCCAATTAGAATACCTTCTATTAATGCCATTTTTCTACACATCTCAAAAGCATCAGCTTGTTTAACCAGAAATATCTCATCAATTATATCCTTGTCAAGTGTTTCAGGTACAAATCCTGGTGCTGTGCCCATTATTTTGTGGGGTTTGAATATTCCCTTAGAGATATAAGGTGATTCAAAAGGTTCTACTGCAATCAATTGTACATTTGGATTTTTTTCCTTCAAGTATTTACCTGCACCACATATTGTTCCTCCTGTACCTAATCCTGCAATTAGAATATCTATCTCTCCCTCTGTTTGTTCCCATAGTTCAGGACCAGTTGATAGATAATGGGCTTTGGGGTTTGAAGAATTCACATGCTGTCCTATATAAAAGTAATCAGGGTTTTCTTCTAATAATTCCTTTAATTTCTGTCGGGACCCTTCAGTCCCTAATTCCGCAGGTGTCAGAATCAATTCAGCTCCCAAAGCACTAAGAATTTGGCGTCGTTCAATACTTTGTATTTCTGACATGACTAAAATTGCTTTGTAATTCTTTATGGCTGCAATCAAAGAAACTGCCATTCCTGTGTTTCCACTTGTACATTCAATCACAGTATCTCCTGGCTTAATCAAACCTTGTTCTTCAGCATCACTAAAGATTTGCAGAACAGGACGATCCTTTACACTTAAAGGGTTCATGAATTCGCATTTGCCAAAAATTTCAGAGTTTGGAAAGAGCCTTCCTAGTTTTACTAAGGGAGTTTCTCCAATGAGTTGTGTAATATCTTCTACTACTTTCATCATTATACCTCATTTATCATATTATTATGTAGATTTTCTTCTTATCAAGAAAGAACGATACAGTCCACAAAATAACCACACTAACTATTCCTAGAAACATTACAAGTGCAAAGTGGGTGTCGATTGGTAAGATTAATTGTGTTAACATAATCATTATGGGGTGAATTATATAGATAAAAAATGAATTTCTCCCAATTGGTTGTAAAATGCTTCTGTTCTTCGTAATCTGTTTTTTATCATAGATAAACCATAACAACCAGAAAAGAATTGAACCTAATCCAACTGTGAGGAGGATATATGATGCGGTGACCCTCTCTTTGGAGATTCCCCCGTATAACGGCCAACCTGTTAATTTCCAAACAAAATGTAAAATAATTCCTGCTGTAGTAAAAATTCCCCCACAACCCAGAATCCACCATTTGTTTGTTTTACGAAAGTCATCAATTATTGCTGTACATAAAAGCAGTAGAATACAGAAACCAATACCTCCAATTATTCCACCATGAACATCATCTAAATTTAGATCAGCTAAGGATATAGTATCTATACCTACTTCTACAGGTATAGTCAAAATATATTGATATGCAACTAATAAACCAATACCAACCGCAAATCTCACACTTCTTGGAAACTTTAGAAAGAATAAGGTGAAACTACCTGCTAATCCTATAGCTTGTAGAACCCCCCAAGAAAAAACTATTCCTTTATCTGTGAAGAAGTACATAGCTCCTATCATCCCCATGCCATAAAATGCTGCATACCTTCGTAAGAATCTTAGAAATGTTTGAAACCAACCATTTTTTTCGAAATAGCGATTAAAAGACATTGTGTAAGTTAAGCCGATTGCAAAGATAAAGAAAGGAGTAACTAGATCAACATAGGTTAAGCCATAATCAAGTGCGTGCTTTGACCATGCTGGGACTTTATTGAAAGGAGCTATCACATTAACAAAAATCATTGCGACTATTGCTAGACCTCTGAAAACATCAATGGAAAGATATCTAGAAGCTTTGTTTTGTACCGCTTTTTTTTCTTTTCTAGTGGTAATAATACCTTCATTTAAAACATTAGAAGAACTAGTTGCCATAGTATATCATTTCGTTTTTCAGTAAAAACCTTTTCTCGAAAAATCTAGAAGGTGTTTAAATCTTTACTTGTAATGATATTTCCAAAATATTTGGTTTTAGTTTCCTTGACTAATTCTCTTCAGATTTACCCCAAAAAAGATGATGATTGAGAATCAGAAGATTAGATTTAAAGTTTATATAGAAATCGGAGATTATCTTTTAGAAACAAATGGATATACTTAGAGAAATTCAAGAAGCTGAAGAGAGGATTAGACCATATATTAAAGAGACCTCCTTAGAGTTCTCTCCAGTTCTAAGTAGAATGGGAAATTGCAAAGTATATCTCAAATTAGAGAATCAACAGGTAACTGGTTCTTTTAAGATAAGAGGAGCTATGAATAGTCTGATCTTCCTTTGTACTACAGAAAGTAAAGGTGAGTTCATAACTGCTTCATCTGGAAACCATGGAGCAGCATTCGCTCATGGAATTGATATTTTGGGATTGAAAGGAATAATATTTCTACCTAAAAATGCATCCCAAACTAAGATTAAAGCATTAGAAGAGCAGAATGTAAAGATAGAACTTTACGGAAATGATTGTGTTGAAACAGAAACATTTGCACGTGAATATGCTAAGAAAAACATGATAGAGTTTATCTCTCCCTATAACGATTTGAAAATCATAGCGGGACAAGGGACTATAGGAATGGAATTAGAGAAACAATTAAGGAAACCAGATTTTGTTTTAATTCCCATCGGAGGAGGAGGTTTGATTTCAGGCATTGCAAGCTATTTGAAGAGTAAATTTGGGGAAGTTGAAATCATTGGGTGCCAACCAATTAATTCTCCAGTAATGTATGAATCAATTAAAGCAGGAAGAATAATAGATTACGAATCAAAACCTACATTATCTGATGGAACTGCTGGAGGGATCGAACCCGATTCTATTACTTTCGATTTTTGCAAAAAATATGTAGATGAGTACATTATGGTTTCAGAAGAGGAAATTAAAAACGCATTAAGGTTGCTTTTCAAAGAACACAAACTGATAGTTGAGGGCGCTGCGGTATTGTCTGTTGCATCATTCATCCAAAAGATTGAGAAATTTCAAGGACGAGAAGTAGTTCTTGTTTTAAGTGGTTCTAAAATAAGTTCAAAGGAATTTGAGAAAATAATTAATTAATAT
The DNA here is from genome assembly GCA_019057375.1 of Candidatus Heimdallarchaeota archaeon. Lineage (GTDB taxonomy): Archaea > Asgardarchaeota > Heimdallarchaeia > Heimdallarchaeales > Heimdallarchaeaceae > UBA460. Next base: position 33,117 of record DXJF01000114.1, on the reverse strand, counting down.
TCTTCAAATAAACCAAGAGATAATTCATCTTCTTTTTTTAATAGTTCCACTTCAACAATCTGGTTTAATGATTCTTTCATAATCAAATTTGTTATCATATGATAATCGGAGGGGATGATCTTATCTTTATTATCTCTGATTTTTTGTTCAGTGAACCAGCATAATTCTCCTTCTTCTGTTTTTATGACATCATCACTCTTTGCTTTTGTTAAACATAAAATAATAATGAAATGTTGTGTTGTTTCTCCAGAATCTTTCTCTTTGAGTTTTTCATTTAGGATGGATTTAATTCCTACCCACTCTACTTCTAAACCCGTTTCTTCTTTAATTTCTCTTAAAATTGATTCTTTTATTGTTTCATCAAAATGCATTTTCCCCCCTGCTAAAGCCCATTTCTTCTGATAATCTCCTCTTTCACGTTTGATAAACAACCACTTGTTATTGTGCTCAATACCTGCGACAACTATGTTTAGGATTTTTTGACTCATTACTATTTCATTTTTATTGAAGTTCTAAACTTTTACTCTTATTCTAAAAACTTCTTATTCAAAAAATTGATAAAGATGCACATAAGTTGCTTTTTAACGAAACCCAATGACTAACCTTATTCAGAATCTGAAAAGTTCTCTTCGAAGAAAACTAGGCTACCCAGAAGTATCTATACTAATTTTGGGTGATGATACTCCAGCAACTAGAAACAGAACTCTACTGATGAGGTCTAATACATCTCTCTCAGAATTCATAATAGATAGTTCTCTAACTGAATTACCGTATTCTTTAGGGTTCAAATTCAAACATAAGCAATTTACTCCATTTGAAGGGTTGTTATATCTTATTGATGCAACCAAAGAAGAAATGATAAAACACGAAAGAAACTATTTCTGGGAAAAGATAGCTTGGGATTCTGAAACAAAAAGTCTTCCAATTGCGATCTGTGCATATAACTCAAATCTCCAAGGTGCTTTGTCTCGTGGAGAGTTAATTGAGAATCTCTCTTTAATTCGTCTTACTGATAGACTATGGAATCTATTTGACATACCCGATATCTCTTCTCAACTTGAAGCTCTAAGATGGTTGAAGAGAGTAATCCATATCGGACACATTAAGTCTTGGGAAGAAAAAGAAAAGTTATTAGAAAAAATCAAACCTGTGCAAGTTCAATTTGCTACAGAAGAAGAAAATAATCAAAATATATAATAAAAAAGGTAAAGCTCATGACACTCACAATACAGAAATTAATGAAGGATGGTTATGATGGATTTTCTGTTAGATCAATCCTTATGAATCCTGAATTCCGTGAAAGAGTTTCAAAAGACGTCAGCGTTAGAGGAAATGATGTTGGTAAAAATCTGGTAATGGATAAACTAGCTGTAGGTGGAAAAGTTCTACTTACTGGTCCAACAGGAGAAGCTAAATCATTGTTTGCTAGAATTTTGCTAGATCATGTTGTTAGAGAAATTAATAATTCCAAATACCATATTGAAGGATGTCCATTCTTAGAGGATGCTGGATATATAGTGGATGTAATGAACAATTTCCCAGCAAATCCCTTTGCTGGAATTCGTGTTATGCAATCTCTCTGTCCATATTGTAGAAAGAATATTGAAGCCATACTTTCAACAGATAACAACACCGTCGATTTAGATAATACAAATAGTATGTTAGCCATTCCTCCAAAGGAAGTAGTTAGTCGTTTAGGAAAACTTGGAGCTACTAAAACTATAGTTAGAAGATCCCAACTAGATCCAAGAACCGATCCTGAAAGCTTATCCATGCTTCTTGCTGGTGTTGAGAATTTAGAAGAATTGTTTGGAAAAGAAACCTCAACTACATATGCGGCAACTTCACACAAAGTAGGAATATTATCACATGGTTTCATTGTAGTTAATGAAATACAAAGGCTTCCATTAAGCCTGCTAGAATCTTTGATGGGTTTTCTTGAGGAGCCAATGGTTATCAAATACAATATTCAAGGCGAGCCAGTTTATATTGATGGCGCAGTTCTTTTCACCTCGAATGCTCCTTTAACAGTATTTGGAGAAGAAAGTCAACCAATCATTAATCGTATTCCTGAAGTTCTCTGGCCCGCTCGTTCTGTGGAAAGCAGAGAACAAATCATTAAAGATATGTTTGATGAACAAATTGTTCTTTCTCGAAGAAAAATTACTGCTAACCCCTCTATTATTCAACTACATGAATTAGAAAAAGAAACAACTGATTTCGTAAGTCGATTAGCAGTTGATTTTCTAGCTTTCTTAGGTAACAATTCACTACCTGATAATCTCAAAACAAAAGGTGTTCGTTCTGAGAGTAGAATGGCTAGAACTGATTTCTATACTGGTTTAGATGAAATTCATGACCCTCAAAGAAATCCACATATTGATCTTCGTACAATGAATAACATCATTGGGGAAACAGTATTACTTCAAGCAAGAGAAGATGAAATAACTGATATTAACGTCATTACATTGGAAAGAATAAGAAATACAATGAATGCTTATGATATTCCAGTTTCAATGATTAATGATGCACTACAACAACTTAAGATTGTTTTACGTACATCTATCAAAGAATCCGACGTATCAATTAGTGTTCAAGATATATCCGAAGATATATCTAAAATGAAAGCATTAAGCGATGCCGAATTAGCTGAACTTGTAGTGAAATTTGAAGGTTTAGACAAATACAAAGAAAACATTCGAAAGCAAGTCGTAGAAAAACTAAAACCATCATATGAACTGTTACTCAGAGTAGATTATATCTAATCTTAAAACTCTCCTAGTAACTTTTAGAGATGATAAAATGCCCCATCGAATATATTTCGTAACAGAAGCAGAATTTGCTGATCCCTTGCAGCATTATTCTAATCAAGAATTTGTATTAGAATTCGAGGATGCAGCACAAGTACTACGCTTATGGAGGAATCCGCATCTTGGAAGAAGTTCTCGTGAAGGTGCAGTCTTATCTATTGCAGCGAAAAATGCTGTTGCCGTAGACAATATTGTTCAGAAAATCATGAACACTTTTCTAATATCTGAAGAAGAAGAACGTTTGGTTAATGAAATGAAACTCCTTCGATTCATTGGAGAACGAATTTTACCCGATGTTCTGGAGAGAGTTAACCGAAACGAGTTACAGACTGTTGAGGAAATTCTCAAATATATTCAAGATCTTTTGAAAGAACTTAAACAAGAAGGAACTGTAGATCTTCAACAATTAGCAGAGAAATTAAGTCAATTAACTGAAATAGTGGATATAGAAATTACTGACGCATTTGGTAGGAAGAAAAGAATTTCTCGAGAAAGTGTTATGGATCTCCTTGGAAAGATTTTAGGTAGATATCTAATAAAACAGATTTCTGTTGCACCTATTGATGAAGTTCAAAAAAGACCACATGGTACAATTCGTTTGAAAGAGACCTACAAGAGTGCTATTCTTAGTTCTCAAGCTATCCCTCCAACAGAAGTCAAACAAGAAGATATTATGAGGATAAAGAAGGATCGTCGTTCCTTAGTTTATCTGATAGTTGATATGAGTCAATCCATGAGAAAAACCGTGTTTGAAGGAAAAATGTCTAGATTGGATGGAGCTCTTTTAACAAGTCTTAGTCTCTATTATTATTTCAAAATGATTAATAGAAGAAAAAGAAAGCGATTTGATATGTTTAAGCTAGCTGTTGTTCCTATAATTAAAAACCCCCTTGTAGTTGATGATGATAAGAAAATGGAACAACTTCTTCTCACTGCTGAAGCACGAGGAAAGACACACATGGTTCAGAGCATTCTAAAAGCTATTGAACACGCAAAGAAACAGTATACAGACAAAGATATTGATGTTCAATTTACTATAGTAACAGATGGTATGCCTAATGTTCCTGTCTATCCATTTAGTTTCAAAAAAAGTCAAGAACTTAAGAAATACTTCGATGAGGTTGAAACAAAAACAAATGCAGATACACGAGAATGTTTGCAACAATTAAATGCAATATTCAGCTCTTTAAAGGCTGATCGTTCTAGGAATTGGAACATTTCTTACTTCTTAATGGGAACTGAGGCTCTAAGGAACAAAGAGATCTATATCCATACAAAAAGAATGCTCAAAGGTATTACCAAACCCATCTTAATAGATCCTGCTCAAATAAAGAATTTGGGTGAGCAAATACTACGGGAGAGTATATTTCATGCTTAAAGAAGAACTTAGTGACGTAATCCAAGTTTACAACAATGCAAGAGTTGACTTTAAAACTCTTATTGGAGCAACACCTGAGAATTATAGAATATTAATTTTCATTAATCCTGAGATGCATATTTCTGTTAATAGAGTTGTAGAGGTAACAGGAACTCCACAAGCTATACTCACTTCTGAACAAATTACAAACCTTCGGTCAGCTAGGATTAGTGATTTCCTTCCAACTGGAAAGGAAACTGTCTATAACTCTTTACCAACTCTTGTTTATCTTTCTGTTCCTCCAAAAGAACTTACTAAAGAACAAGAATTAACTCTAAGAGTTATGTTGATACATGCATTTGCTCATGCTTATATGAATGAAAAAACTGAGTCTAACTCACCAGGAATTTTAGCACAATTATACCAATTAGATTTAGTTCTAAAAGAACTAATGACAAACAATGTATTTCAATTGAACAAGGCTTCACAAAATAAACATGTTTGGGCTTGGCAATACTTCCAAGATTTGATAGGTGTAATTCGATTATTTACAGAAGCAGGAGTAGAAGATTTCTATACTCCCCCAGAAGATGCTCGGAAATATACTCTTTTCAATAATTTTTCAATAGAAGCAGTTAATCTGATAAATGAAAGGGCTAAGGTTGCAAGAAAAAAGAATCTCCATGAACTTATAGGTGAGGGCTTTGCACATTACATTCAGAAAAAAGCAATTAATTATTTACTAGAGAAAGATGAGTATAAGCTTCCAAAAAGACACGAAGATAAAACAATTATCTATCCTAAAGAATTGAAAGCTTTCCTTGCACCTCCTATAGGTGAATTTAGTCTTGCTGCGATGAATAAACTAGTTGCAAAGTACAGTGATGAGGAAACAGTATTTCAGAAGCTTTTCTCATTTAAGTCTGATTTAGAATTCCTTGAAGAGTTTTCATGGAATGAGATTAAGGATTTACAAGCTGTTAACAAAAACGCTCACTCTGAGTTTGTAGTTGAACATTGGCACTCATCCAGAAGCAGATGGACTGATATTTGGTCTGTTTATGCATATGGGTGGAGACAAATTGAAGAATACGTAAGTAAGGTGTTTAGAAGAAAATATTCCACCTTTGGGCAACTACTTGATGATAATCCTAGAATTTCCTCAAAAGGATATGTAAAAGTAGATGATAAGAAGGTATATGTGTTTGAAGCCAACGAGTACGGTGTAGGAATTGATCAGTTAGTCATTTTACATAATCATATGGCTTTGTATAGAGACGATTTCAAAACAATCCTTCCAGCTTTTGCGGATATTATCGTTTTCAAGAAAATAGGGGGAATTCATGTTGCAACCTTATTTGCAGTTCATAAAGCAAAGTACAAATCTTTATCGCCATATAACCTTCCTGTAGTTACAAGAGCTGTTCAAGTTACAAAAAGGAAGGATGCTTACAAGTTTGATTTAGATGAAGAAAAGGAAGAAAGGTTTGAAGTTAGAAAAATAGATTATACATTTCTTAGAAAGCTAACTCAACCACAAAGAGGAGCTATAAGTTATCTCATTAAAGAGGGGTTGTTTGAATTATGAGTTTAGTAGATTTCTTTAGAGGTTTATTCATAGGTAGAAAACAAAAAAGCGACGATCCCCTAGATCGAGCTAATTTTGCTTTATTCTTACAGAAGAATGGTAAAGCAAAGAGAATCAACAAAGTTTATCCACTAATAGAAGATTCTGACTGGAATGTAAGAAATGCCGCAGCTTCAACCCTAGTTGAATATGCTTCAAAATTTCCAGAGCTTAAAGAGAAAATCTTAAGCTTTCTTCATGATCTTATAGAACAAAGTTCATTGGCGATTAAACTATCCACTTTGGAAGTTTTAGGTCATTTAAAGGATTATGCGTCCAAACCTTATTTGGTAAAAATACTAGAAGAAAGTGATTATGACCTTCAGTATGCAGCAATTAGGGCGATAGGTTACTTAGATGATGCAGACGTTCTTTATCCATTGAAGAATGTAGTTTATGCAAAGGACTACATTACAAGAAGAGCTGCAATCCTTTCTGCAGTAAGAATAGCTGATTCAGTTAAAGAGGAAGAGCAATCAGATAAACTAACTCCCCACATTCATATCCTAATCGAATCATATCTAGAATTAGAGCAAGTCGGTGAAATAATTTGCAAAATTATGGATTATGGTAACCAAAGTGAATTTCCAGATATGAGAGGTTATACTGAATCTGAAATCGTAAAACTGGAAGGATTAATCGAACAGAAAGATTATAGTGTTGAAATGTACCAAAATTTTGCTCGTCTTATATTTCCTGTTTACTTTCCCTTGCAAGAAGAAAACAACTGATGCATCTATCTTTGAAATGTTTGTTCACAATACTCGATAAATGCTTTTTTTATATCTTTCAAATCTTTTTCCTCTTTCCATCTATTACGAATATGGTTTTGAATATCACGAGAACTCATCTGGAAACATGTAGTTAGCAATGCATATCCCTTCATTCTTTCCCTAATAATATCCGATTCTAACAGAAGAAGAGCTCTTTTTTGATGAGGTAGTATAAACTTTAACTCATCTAAAACGAGTTGTTTTGTACTAATAGTTGAAACCATACTTGTTTTAAAATAAATATTTCAGTATTTAAGACCGACAAAATTGCTATTTGTGCCCTTTGCACATTGTATGAAAGAACTGATATTATCTAACTGCTTGCTTCTCTTGAATTTCATCAACAGAATAAAAGACGCAAATTCTTTTTATCCCTTTATCCTCGTGAGGTAAAGAGTACCAAGCCCTTATCCTTCCCTTTGGAGCTCCGATTTTCCTATAAAGACTCTCAAGGTAACTCATAACACCTTTTTCATCGATTTCTTCACGTGGAACATCAAAATAATTTCTGAATTCCATATACTGAGAATCAAGATTTCACTTCTTTATATGTTGTATTACACGGCTGATACATTTGTACTGCTTGTTAGAATAAAACTTACATAACTTGATCCAGATAAAAATTCAGAATGTAAAAGTTAGTTTCTCTTTTTCCTAGTTTTTAAAATGAAATCTTTCTGACTAATAAACATACTTTTTAACAATTAAAAGATAGGAGAAACAAGAATGCCATTAGATTTAGATACACCTTTCACTCCAAAGGGAGATCAACCTAAAGCAATAGCTCAATTGATTGAAGGAATAAACAAAGGGCATAAACATCAAACACTTCTAGGTGTTACTGGCTCTGGAAAAACTTTTACCATGGCTTCTGTTATTGATAAAATCAAGAAACCTACTTTGATTATGGGTCCTAACAAAACTCTTGTTGCACAGCTTTTTGGTGAATTTAAAACCTTGTTTCCTTCTGCAGCAGTGTGCTATTATGTCAGTTTTTATGATTACTATCAACCAGAAGCCTATCTCCCTTCTAAAGATCTTTACATTGAGAAAGATGTTGATATAAATCGCGAAATTGAGCGTTTACGTCATACAACTCTTGAAGCTTTAGCTACTCGTGACGATGTAATTGTTTGTGCAACTGTTTCTTGTATTTATGGTACTGGTCCTCCTGATGTATATCGTTCTAGAAGAATAGCTTTGAAAGTAGGTGATACTTTAGATAGACAGGATTTGATGTTAGAATTAGTCAAAAACCAATACGAAAGGAATGATGTGATTCTGGATCGTAAAACTTTCAGAGTTAGAGGTGATTCTATTGATATTTTTCCATTATATAGCGATTATGCTTATCGTATTGAGTTCTTTGGAGACGAGATAGAACGTTTAACTTCTAGACATTCAGTTACAGGAGAAATGATGAAAGAATATGAAGCAATGTTAATTTATCCGGGAACCCAATACCTTGCAAATGATGCTTTCTTTGAATCAGCTCTTGAAGACATAAAGATGGAATTAGATATGCGTTTGGCTGAGTTTGAAAAGGATGACAAAGTAGTAGAGAGACATCGATTGAGGCAGAAGACACTATATGATTTGGAGTTATTAAGAGAAACAGGTGGCTGCTCTGGAATAGAAAACTACTCCCGTCATTTTGATAGAAGAAAACCTGGTGAAAAACCCTTTGCTTTGCTTGACCACTTCCCCGAAGATTTCTTGTTTATCATTGATGAATCACATTTAACTATCCCTCAACTTCGTGGAATGTATGGTGGAGATTACTCAAGAAAGAAGAATCTAATTGAGCATGGTTTCAGACTTCCTTCTGCATTTGATAATCGTCCTTTCAGATTCGAAGAAACGGAGAAATATATGCACAACGTTGTTTTCACAAGTGCCACTCCTCGAAATTATGAATATGATGTATCTGAGCAGATTGTAGAACAGATTATTCGTCCAACTGGTCTTGTAGATCCAAAGATAGAAGTAAGAGGAACTGATGGACAAATAACTGGTCTTGTAAGCGAGATAAACCAAAGAGTAAGTAAGGGAGAAAGAGTCTTGGTTACAACAATAACTAAAAAGAGTGCAGAGATGCTATCTGACTATCTTCTGGAAATGAAAATAAAGTCAGTATATTTACATCATGAGGTAGACACTTTAGATCGAATCGAGATATTAAGAGATCTTAGATTAGGAAAATATGATGTAGTTGTCGGAATAAACCTTCTAAGAGAAGGATTGGATCTTCCAGAAGTAGCTCTGATTGCAATACTTGATGCAGATAAAGAAGGATTTCTAAGATCTAAAGGTTCGTTAATCCAACTTATGGGTCGAGCTAGTAGAAATGTTCACGGCAGTGTTATTTTATTTGCTGATAATCTTACAGATTCAATGAAAGAAGCTATAACAGAGAATAATAGAAGAAGAAGGATTCAACAAGAATATAATGAAAAACATGGTATCACACCTACAACAATTCGTAAAGAAATAAGATCTATCGTTGAGACATTGATGCAAATTGATCCTAAAGAGGAGGAGAAAATAGAAGTTCCAGATGATTTTACCAGTCAAGATATTCTTTATGTAATTGATGATTTGAAGGAAAAAATGGCTGAAGCAGCAGGAGCTTTAGATTTTGAAAAAGCTGCACTTTATCGTGATAAAATTAAAGAACTTGAGAAAATGGTGGAAACTAGATGAGTCTTTTTTCTGATCTTGAAGAAATCCCTGTTGAGCCAGGGGTTTATCTGGTAAAAGATAAAGATGAGAAAGTAATCTATGTAGGGAAAGCTAAGAATCTCAGGAATCGAGTAAAACAACATTTTCAAACAACTGTTGATCTTAAAGAAGATAAATTACAGGAACTAGCACATCGTGTTGATTGGATTATTACTAGAAATGAATCTGAAGCTCTGATTTTAGAGAAAAAATTGGTTAAACAACTGTCTCCGAAATTGAACAGTATGTTGAAAGACGACAAATCGCATTTGCTAATCAGAATAACTATGGAAGAGGAATATCCTCAGCTTTTGTTTGCAAGAGAAACAGATCAAAGAGTCAGCAAGAGTGTTTACTTTGGTCCTTTTCCAAAGGATACAATGGTAAAACAAACTGCTAAACTAGTTGTAAGATTATTTCCTATATGCAATTGTGGAAAAACAATGGAACGTTTAGCCAAAAAAGGTTCATCTGCTAGATGTATGAGAGAAAGGTTGGGAAGATGTTTATCACCATATAAGAACAATTTATCTCCTGAGGAATACGGAAAAATCGTGAAAAATGTTATATCCTTTCTGAAAGGAAATGTAGCAGATTTATTAGATAGTATTGAGGAAGAAATGTGGTCAGCCTCTCAAGAATCTAATTTTGAGAAAGCAGCTAATCTACGTGATTTAACTCAAGCTGTTCGAACAATTTTGAATATTCAAGATGATTTGCATTCTAAGCAAAGCAATATTGATGTATTGGCGTTTAACGAATATGAAGATGACTTAGCATTAAGTAAATTGGAGATGCGAAATCATCGTATACACAATATCACTAACTACCTTTATTCAAGAGAGGAAGGCCATCCTCTTAGAACCACAGGAGAAGTTATTACCTTCATCTATGGTGAAGAAAAACCCAAATACAGTATTCTAGTGGGTCCAGCATTCACAGAACGTTTTCTCGAAACAAAGGATTTCAACATTAGAACATTCAAAACAACTATTGCGAAACAACTAATTGAAATTGCAGAAAAAAACGCTCGAAACGAGTTACAAAAATTCAAAAGAGATACCCAATATCAAAAGGACTTTGAGAAGATATTAGACGAAATGAAAAATGATCTTCAATTAACAAAGAAACCAATTATAATACATGGGTTTGATATTTCTACACTTAAAGGAGAGCATTCTGTAGGGTCTTGTGTGGTTTTTGAAAATGGTGTTCCTCAGAAGAAATTGTATAGACGTTTTAGAATTAGAAAAACGTATACAGAACCAAATGATTATGCAATGATGGAGGAAGTAATTGGTCGAAGATATAGTTCTGAAACATTGAAATCAGACCCTAAACCTAATCTTCTAATAATTGATGGTGGAAAAGGACAGTTAAATATTGCAGTAAAAGTGCTAAAGAAACTGAAAATGTCTGTTCCTATTGTTAGTATTGCTAAGAAAAATGAAGAAATTTTTGTTGAGTGGTCAGATGAATCAATTGAAATTGAACAAAATTCACCAGTTTTGAAACTGGTTCAGAATGTCAGAGATGAAGCTCATAGATTTGCTATAAACTATCATAAAATCCTGCGATCAAGAAGTATTAAAGATTCCATTTTTGAAAAAATAAAAGGTATAGGTAAAACTAAGGTACAAAAACTAATGTTGGAGTATGGAAGTATTAATGAAATTGCTAAAGCGGAAGTTGAAGATTTAAAGAAACTATTATCAGTAAACGAAGAGATTGTAAGCCAGATTTTATCATTAGCTCAAAAATCTTTACATAAATCTCCATACGAAGACTGAAAGTTACTCCCTTTTGGTAGATTAAGAATCACAAAAAAGGCTTAGTTCGGTTTTTTTCGAAGTGATGGGATATTTAGTATTAAGGAATAGTATATAAATGAAAATATGGTATTTTACGTAGTTAAGTGGAATGCTTAACCGGTGATAAAATGAAAAGAAATTTAATATTATCAAGCGGGGTTCTTTTACTTATCTTCTCAATGGCTCTCATATCACCTGTGAAAGCCAACGCTACCTGGGGGTTTGAGACTGATAAGACCTATGCATTCGAGTTGAAACAACTAAACATGTATGATACAGATTATGTCCAAGCATTGAAACAAAATACAACTATGAAAATTGTATTTACAGATTCCAACGATACAGGATATAGTTATAATACGATTGATTTTGAAGGTACAATTACTCCTAATTCAACTGTTTTTGTACCAGTTGAAGTAGCTGAAGGTGTTACTTTTGTCATGCCTCAAGGATTGCCAATAGCTCTACCATTATCATACGGCGGTTCGATACCTGATTATTTAGCTGCTTTTGGTCAATTTATCAATGAGACTGATCTCAATTTGATGCTAGGAAATCTATTGTTTAACATGACAGATTTTGGAAACATTACCTATATGGATGTATATTCAATTTATAATGAAGATTATTTGTATGGTAAGTTAGACTTGTTTGCTACAGTATTAAATGAAACAACTCTAACTGGTTTGATGGCAGGAATTGATACTAGTGAATTGGGATTTACATTTCCTACAAACATAACAGACTTCAAATTTAATGCTACAATAGCTTACAATGCAACATCAGGATTGTTTGATTATTTCAAAATAACTATTCGTTCAATGGCTGAACAGTATGGATATGTGGATAATTTTGATGTAGATGTCAAATATGGTCTTTACATACCACCTCCACCATATACACCAACTCCAACCCCAACCCCAACCCCAACAGAAACAAACTTTCCGTGGATGATTCCAATTGTGGCAGTTTCGTTAATATCTAGCGGTTTAGTTCTTAGAAGAAAGAAAAAATAACCGCTCATTCTTTCTTTTTTTTAAACGAATATTTTTTAACTACATTGCATTAGATTTTATTGAATACATTGAGTCTTAGAAATGATGAATATCTTATACTTCAGCATATATTGAAAGATCCAATTATACCTTACAGTAGATTGGCAGAAAAAATCAAATTGTCCTCACCAACAGTTAAAAAACGCATTGATTCGCTTCTAGAAGAAAATGTAATTAGTAGTTTTCATGCAGAATATCATCCTGAATCATTAGGTTTGGAAAGCCATATCTATCTTTTAAAAATCAATTCCATAGACAAGTATTTGATTGTTGAAAAGATTCTAGATTTCCATCCATATTTGGTAGTTCGACAAAGGTGCTATGGTGGAATTACAGGTATTTTTCTAAAAATTCATATTCCTATAGGCTCTCTAAATAATTTCAATAATTTTCTTAACTATTTGGCTGACAGTGATTTAGTAGAAGAAATAGTCCATTCCTCAACTATTGGTCAAGGAATTAAAACTAGAATTGATCTTTCATATTGGGACCCCTCTAATAGTAAATGGTTCTTTAAATGGGATATGTGGAAGAAAAATATTGATGTAGTTGATTATGTTTCAAAATTTGATTATTATCAAAAGATATCAAGAGAAAAACCAAAAAATGTTCTTAATCAGCTCAAATATCTTGATTTTCAAGTTTTAAAAGAGTTAGTGCATGATCCAACTCAAAAGTATGCTGATGTTTCAAAGCAGCTAGATGTGCCACAATATACTTTATCACGACGAAAGAAATTCCTGAGTAAAAATGTTATACGCAATTATTTGGTAGAATTTGATAGATCATTTTTTGGATTAGAAGATGAGTTAGTTTTCAAAGCCATATGTAGTCAAAGAGCGATGTCCAAGATAGTTTATCTACTTCGTGAATTAACTCTACCATTTGAATCCGATTTTCGTGAAACAGTAAGAGGGTTCTTGTGGAAAATATTACTGCCTCCAAAGGAGAAATTAGAGTTATTCAACATTTTATGGTCATTGTTCCCTGATCTTAAAATTATGATGTTAGATCCGCACACAACTGTTACAAAAGAATTTAATCCAGATAATTACTCCTTTATAGAGCAATCTTGGAAAGATTCTGAGGACTTTATGATATCACAAGTTCTTGAAAAAGCAAGAAGAGAATTGCTCCTTGCTTAAAGCAATTCTATGTAGAAATCAAACAATTGCTCGTAATTCTTGAACTATTTCATATTTCATTTGCTTTCTTATTATTGGTATAACACCCAGTAATGCTGCTACACACAATGTCACTATCATGATAGCTAAAAGACCAAAATCAATATGCAGAGTCATTGCAATTACTTCATGTGGTATCAAAAGTGGTTTCAAGAATGTCAAAGCTAATAATGAACTTAAGAATCCTAGAGGAATTCCAATCAACAGTGTTGATATTAAGAAAACCGATATTTCACCCACTAACATTTTCCGTATTTTACCTTGATTTCCCCCAAGTGCTAATATAACCGCGTTTTCTTGTCGTCTTTGTCCTAATATAAAATCAGTTGATATTAAAATATAAACAACACCAATAATATTCAAGATTATTGCCCCAATCAATAATGTAATTGATACGTGTGGAATATATTTTACAATAAAATACCCGATATAGTCAGGATTAATCTGTTGTGGATTGACAGTCATTAGTGGATATAATGCCTCTATTTTTTCTTTAATGAAGTTTAAATTTGCTCCTTTCTCAGCTGTAGCTAAGAATAAAGTTCCATTTTGAACACCCAAGTCATTGATAAGAATATCCTCTTTGAGGAGTACCCATTCATAATTTTCTCTGTTCATTTTTGGATCAAATCCATGTGCTATTCCTAATCCTGGAGCTGATTTTATCATTGCAGAAACATTAAACTGCTTGGTAAATGGTCCTCCTCTGAAATCTGTTACAGACATATTTTCACCAATGGCAAACTCAAGCCTATCAACTATGTAATCACTGAGAATTATACTAGAAGGAGTCTCTGCGAGCGTTGTTAGAGCCGTTTCTGGATCTGTATCAGCAAAACTACTATCCGTCCATCTCCCAATACTCAAGAATTTATAAGGGTCAACTCCAAACACATCTACATTTTGTGATCCAACAATTGCTTCAATTGATTGAAAACCTACAATTTCATCTATACCCTCAATTCCTCCCAACTTCTCTTCAAATTCAGAAATGTTTACAGCGACAAGAGATTGAATTCTAATGTCAGAACCCCTTCTGTATGAATCTTCGAGCGTATTATTATGCATAGTCGTTGTTCGAATGGTTACAAACGTAGTAAGTAAACAAATTATTAGAATTAAAAAGAATGTTAAATCTTGTAAACTCTTAGTTTGTCTTTTAATATTTTTATAAACTAGAAATGAGTTCTGCTTAAAGACAAATCTGTAAATTTTCTTAATTGCTCTAAGAACATAATTAATTCCAATCGAAACAAAGTAACTTAGAAAGAATAGCACTGCTATAAAAACTAAAAGTGCATTCGAGCTAGCTCCTATTGTAACAGGTCCAAAACTGTAACTGTTCTTGGCTATTCTAGTATAGTCTACTATCAGAAAGATAAAACCCGAGAGTGTTAATGCGAACGCAGCAAGTTTTATCCCAATTCCTAGAAGACGCTGCCCTCTTACAGTAATAATCAGAGATTCATGTATATCTTTTCTAACAAAAGAAATAACATTGAGAAGCGTCGTCCCTAGATATATCCCTAGAACTAAAACTGAGTAAATCTCAATATCATATGGAGATATAGTTAGATATTCAAAATATCTTGTGAAAAGTGCTTTGCTAAAGAATCCTTCATGACCCAGTGAAGGAATAAGAGCTGACAATAAAATTCCCGTTCCAACGCTCAGAATCAGTGAAAACGTACTAACAAGTATAAATTCACCAAAAAATATTGCAATAATCTGACTACTAACAGCTCCCTTTGATCGTAGATAGGCTATTTCCTCCTTTCTTTTCTTAACAGTCATTTGTGAAGCTAGAATGGTTAGAAAAATTGTAGCAACGATTGCGGGTGTAAATAGTGCCGTTGAGCTGAAGGTTCTTGCATATTCATTGGCCATTGTTTGAATTTCTTGAGAGAGAATAAAGCAATAAGCGTGAAAGAATCTGATTTGTATTCTTTCACTGAGGGCATTAAGATTGTCAGGCATTTGAGATATCCCATTTATTCTCAGCTGTTGGGCATTAACTTTAACTAATAATCTTGGTAAAAGTCCATTCGAATCTATAATGAACCGATCAATGCCTGATAGGTCTTCTAAAGGGAAGAAAATAGAGTCTAGAAGCATACCTCCCGTGTTTCCAAGCCCTCCTAGTAGTTTTGCTATGACTGTGTTATATCCTACATATTTGTAAATACCCGCTATAGTATAGTTAGTAAAAATCGTTTCATTAATATCATAAAACCTCATTTGATGTTCCCCAATATCTGTATTAGGGATTCTTCTTGTTATTGCAATATTGACTTCATCACCAGGAGAAATAGTCTTGTTATAAATTACTTCCAACTGCTTTGCTTGTGTATAACTCATCAAGATTTCTCCAGAATTCAGGGTAGCGTTTCCATCAATTTCTAAATTCAGTTTGATTCTGTCAATTGCTCTTGATGAAATAATATGTGCAGAAGTTAATGAAACTGGATTACTCATATTATCTTGTTGATTCTCTGGATACCACCTATAATAGGGTCCTTTATCTTCAAAGTTAAACAGAGCAACGGTAGGATAATACCAGTCAACCTGCCTCACAAGAAAATCGTCTGAGGTATAAGCATATACTGAATCCATAGCATTTGTGAGATAAGTTGAAACATACATCTCATAATCTAAGGTTTCTATATAGTCGTCTGCGATTATTAGTTGAGATGTTTGAGTCCAGATGGATGAAGTAAACAGAATAGATAGGGAAAAAACCAACCCTATTGTTATTATTAACATGCTTTTTTTTCTGTTCCTAATGTTCTTCCAAATTAATTTTAAGTTAAATAAAAATCCTGTTAGAAGCTTCTCAAGAAAGGTTTGTTTTTTTTCTTCACCAACATAGTTATCTAGTTCATTCATTGTTTTCACCCTTGAATAGAAATTCAAATTTCGATTTATCGTAACCTATGTCTGCAAAGTCTTCAGGATCATGTTCAATGATTACCCCTTTTTGCAGAACAATAATTCTTGAAGCCATTTTTGTAAAATAAGGATCATGTGTTGTATAAATCATTGCCATTTTATTCTCCTTTGCTAGACTTAATAGCAAAGACATTATACCATCCCCTGTCTTACTATCCAAAGTACCTGTAGGTTCATCAGCAATTAAAACCGATGGACTATTTGCTATTGCTCTAGCAACACAAACTCTTTGTTTCTCACCTGAACTTAGCTCTTGAGGTAAATTTAGAGCTTTCTCCCCTAGACCAACTTGGTTTAGTAATTGGAGAGCAGAGTCCTGAGCAATTTCCTCTGATTCTCCATGCAAAATTATGGGGACCATTACATTTTCTAAAGCATTAAGATGCTCAAGAAGGTAAAATTCCTGAAAAATAAAGCCAATCTCTTTCAGTCTATATTCAAAGAGTTGGTCAGTAGTCCAATCATTGATGTCTTTACCATCATAATATATTTTTCCAGCTGTTGGTTTATCGATGCCAGCTAGAAGATTTAATGTAGTCGTTTTTCCAGAACCCGAAGTGCCAAGAAAGCATATTACATCGCCTCTAGCTACTTCGAAACTTATCCCCCGTAATACTGTTAACTCTTCAACTTTAGAAGAATAAGATTTGATTAAATTACTAATAACTATCTGACTATTGACCATGGGACTAAAAAAGTGATGTACCAAACACTTAAATGATTTTTCTTTTCTCAATAATTCATTATCTAGCTGCATATTCAATAACGTACCAGAATATGATTACAATCAAAACAAATAAAATACCAATAAGAACCTTCTTCCAATCACGATTTCCATACTCTTCTTCTTCGATTTCGGTGTCAATTTCACTCTTTTCTTCTTCATCTACTTTGTTTTTCTTTTTTTCTGTCATTGGTTCACTTCTCTTATCGGATTTAACTGATGATAGTATAATCTACAATCCACTTAAATAGTTTATAGTTTATCAATTTTATAAGTTTTACAGATTGATGTTTAGTCTTCATCCTCTAAATTATCAATCGTTCTAATAATATTTTCAGATACATAAATATCAGCATTAGCTAACAGGGCTAACAGTGTAGCATGACTTGGAACCATCTGAAAATGTTGAACATCTGAAAATCCTTCCAACCTAATTTCAACAGTTGCTTGATAAGCATTTGAATAAGGAATTATGGAATCGATTATGATTTTTTCAACTACACAAATCTCTGGAATAAGTTCTGCTAGTGTAAGTCGAGAATCATTGCCATTAACTCCACTAATAATCCTTGAAATATCAATAGCTATAGAAATAGGGATACTTGCCATTAGGAAATTTTCACCATTTTCAAGTTCAAAATTCAATAAGGGAATTTCAGTGTATTCAATCCCACTTTGGTCCTTTTCAGCTGTAAAAACATCTGGACTAGCTGTAAGCACATCTATATTAATCACTTTAAGCAGTTTTGTATCTTCTGAAAAGGAACTATTTTCCATGAGAATACTGCTTATAATATATTGAAAAATGTTAGGTTAGTCTCCTTCGTAGTTCTTTCAATTAAGGTGGATATTATTATGGAAGGAAAAACACTAATACTTTTACTTTTAAATGATATCAATCTGCTAATTGGCTTTTAGTAAAGCACTAACATTGGATGTTAAGAATGATAAACAGAGTGAAAGTTCATCTAAGAAATCCTAAAAACAGAATCAATATTATCCTTAAGCTATCTATTTCTGCATCGTTAGCTAGCCTAGGAATTGTTCTTTCCACTATCGTTGTTTTTGTCCCAAATATGGAGTTCATTTCTGTAACTATTTTTCTCGTTTCAATATTGTTTGGAGTTTACTATGGTTTGATGGTAGCTGTTTCAATATCTGTCGTTTATGAGTTTATTATAATAGCAATAATAGGGTCTGCAGGTTATTTAATTTTTTTTAAATTAATATGCTATGTTAGTTTAGCTGTGGTTACAAGTTTAATGAGAAAAATATTCCTAAGGCTTTCTTATTGGGAATTAGGCGTCTTTGGAAGTTTCTTTGCTATTATCTATGATATATTAACTACAATAGGATATCAGATTGTAGTCATTAGAAGTGATTTTGTTTTCCAATATTTGTTAGTACTTCTTGGAAGTGGCATTATTTTTACCATAGCTCATGTAGTCAGTAATTTTGTTTTGTTTAGTTTCACAAAGACTATGATAAACTGGATATATTCAGCTTTCAAGGCAAGAGGAATCAAACAGCTAATGATTCCTTCTATTTATGATGAGGAAACTATTGCATCTGAAGGTGGTAAAACTTGAAACGATCAAAGATAATTTTTCTTGCAATAGCCATCATAATTCTGACAATTATATCAATAGCTCTTTCATTCTATATCAAAAATACAAAATCTAATGAGAATGGAGATGAGATTACAGTGTTAGTAATTATTAACTACGGTTCGTTGAAAACCATAAACAATTATGAAGAATATAATGTCACTATTAAAGAGGGTTCTTCTTCTCTTGTTGCATTTTCCTTAGTTGCAGATTTAGAATTAACAAATTTCTCATTTGGATCATATGTTAAGGGCGTAAATGGGTATTCCGAAGTACTTCCTGATTATTGGGCATTTTATTATTACGATTATCTAATAGATGATTGGCAATATTCTCCTTATGGAATTAGTAACTATTATTTGGAGGAAGATGATAGAATCAAACTACAGTACACAGGATAGAAAATTGAGAAAGTTAATGAAGTGAATGAGATATGTCTGAATCCAAAGGTCGGTTTTTATTAATTGCTTTCCAAGCACAACAACCAATTACTCTTGTTGTTTTACCAGTTATTCTAATAAGCTATTTAATCGGCGTTCTCTATTCAAATTTGGAAACTCTTCTCGTTTTGTTTCCTTCTGGTGAAGGAGAATACTCTTTTCAAATTTTAGAGGGTTTAATTCTGGTATCGGTGGCTATTGGTTCTGGCTTTCTGATTGTTTTTGCTTTAAAAAAACATCTAATCTTGGTTTTGAAGTTATTCTTTGCCTTATCGTTTTTTGCATCCTCTGTGTGTATGTTATGGATCCATGGCTATCTCTTTGAAGTCACATTCCTCGAGAATGTTTTCTGGGTTGAGATTGTCACAGCAGTACTAGGTGGAATTATGGGGTTTTTCGCTATCTGGTCCTTCATTCTAGGAAAAGGTGGTGTTAAAGTAAAAAATACAATAATTTTTCTTCTAGGGATTGCCATGGGAACAATATTTGGCATGATATTTTCCTTTATTACATTCATAATTCTTATAGTTCTAATTTCATTGTTTGATATATATTCTGTCTTTAAGGGGCCTATAAGTAAGATATTCAAGAAAACAAATTTGTCTATTTCATCTAAAACTCAACCTGAAATCAGTCAGTCAGTTGCAATTGGAATTGGCGATTTTATCTTCTATTCTTCCCTGGTTACTTTCATAACAAAAGAATTAGACCCAATTCTTGGTTTTGTTTCCATAATTGGTATTCTAGTTGGAATTAAGATTACGGAAAATATGCTTTTTAGATATGGTAAATTTCCAGGATTACCAGTACCTGTCTTTCTTTCTCTTATCCTAGTTCTATTTGGGTGGCTATTCTCAAATTATCTTCTTTAAGCTGTAACTGCCTAAAACATGCATAGAATATGAACAAAAATCAAAAGGTTTAAAATAACTCTCAAGGCAAATAACTCGGTTGAACAAGGTGTCTTCTCGTAAATTCAGGTATAGAGGATATACATTAGAAGAATTAAAACAAATGTCCATGGATGAAATATTAGACTTATTACCTTCAAGAAGAAGAAGGAGTTTATCTCGTCAAGAATTCTGGACCCCACGAAGAAAGAAATTATTAGAAGATATTAGAAGGGCTATGGAAACTGGAGATAAAGGCGAGAAACCTATTGTTCGCACTCATGTTAGAGATATGCCCATTCTTCCTGAAATGGTGGGTGTAACAGTAGCTGTCTACAATGGTCGTGAATTTTTAGAAATTGAAATTCAACCACTAATGATTGGACATCTTTTAGGTGAATTCTCACCAAGTACAAAGGTGGTTCGTCATGGAGCCCCAGGTATTGGAGCAACAAGATCCTCACTGTATGTTCCACTAAAATAACTCCTTTTTCATTTCTACTGAAATTTTTTAAACAAGCTATTTCTTCTATATTCGATGAGTTCTGAAAATTCAGTCAAAGCTTCAAAAGATTCCAAGGCTTATCAACGTCTAGTGAAGAATCTCACTATTGATTTACTTTGGATATGGATTCTAAAACTTCTAAGAGAAAAGCCAAAATATGCCTATCAGTTGAAACAAGAAATCCAAGAACGATTCAACTTTAGTCCAGCTACTGTAACAAATTATACAATATTATATCTTCTTGAAAGAGAAGGTCTGGTAAAAAAAACAGAAATGAGAAATAGTGCTGAAAGAATCGACAGAAAATACTATATAATCACTAAATTTGGTGAGGAAGTGATGAATGAAGCAGAACTATATCTCAAGCAAACCTATGAGAAGCTATTTTCAAAAGAAATTGATTCATAGACATTTCTCGCTCATTTTTCAACAAATTTAAAAGTTCAAACTTAGTTTCTGATTTAGGTACAGTATAATGAAGGTGAATATTTAACATGCCTAAAAAGAGAAAATCGGGAGGAAGGTCTGGAGGAAAACGAGGTAGAGCCACATCAGTTCAATGTCATTCTTGCGGAAAATTAGTTCCATCTGATAAAGCTAAAAAATTCAGCATCTATTCCAGTGCAGTTGATTACAGGTTAGCTAAAGAACTTAGAGATGAAGGTGCTTATATTCCTCGTCAAAAGAAGATTGCATATTATTGTATTTCTTGCTCTATTCATAGAGGGAGGACAAACATAAGATCTAAAGATGATAGAAGAGGCGGATAACTCTTCAATCTTCTTCCTTTATTCTTTTCTTAAGCTGGGGGAATAACTCTTGAAATTAATCTTTTTGATTCCTTCTTCAACCATAAGAAGCTCGACTAAAAAAACCATAAAATCAGTCGTAGGAGGCCAAGAAAGACTAGATGTTCTTTCACGCTGTTTGCTAAATTTAAGCAGATGGAATAACAGAATAAAAAGGGAGATTCAATTATTAGTTTATATGTCCCATGAACAAGAACAAAAGGTATTAAGCATTCCAATTTCAGATAAATTTGATACTCTTCAAAATGAAATTGATTCTACCTACATGATGCTAGATGTTCTGTCAAGCCCTAAAGAATACAAAGCAGAATATAGAGTGATACGTTTTAATAAATTATTAGATAATCTTGCTAAGGATTCCTCAATCTTTTATCTTACGCCTGAAGGTTTATCCATTGATAAACAGAAGGTACTTACTCAAAGCGATCTTTCTTTGTGCTTTATTTTAGGAAGTCAACATGACTTGTCTGATGAACAAGAAAAAGCTTTGTTTGATATTAGAAATGTTCCAATTAGTTTAGGAGAAAAGGATTATCTAGCTTCTCATGTGATAACTATTGTGTGCAATCATCTATCTCATTTAGACAATAATTAGTTTGAAGTGCTTATTTAATAAAATTTTAATGTTATGCTCTCCATTTAATATTAAGATGAGTGAAAAAGAATCCTCTGTAATTACAAAGAAAATGTTGGCTTTAGGATTTTCAGCTCCTTTTATTTTTAGCATTGGTGGGATGGGGATTGCTTATTTTGCAACCAAAAATCTTTCTAGTAAAATACGTAGTATATCACTCATTGTAGCAACTTTTCTTGGACTCCTAATATCGATAGGAGTTATTTTTTTGATGCAATGGTATATTAACCGAAAAATTGAGCAGAAATAATCCGCATTTATATGGTTAATCTTTAGGTTTACAAGGAGTAGTAATGTTTTTTATTAACGATGATAAGTCGGCTTTAAGATTAAAAAAAGGCTTAAAAAATTTT
The DNA here is from genome assembly GCA_019057375.1 of Candidatus Heimdallarchaeota archaeon. GTDB lineage: Archaea > Asgardarchaeota > Heimdallarchaeia > Heimdallarchaeales > Heimdallarchaeaceae > UBA460. Next base: position 10,868 of record DXJF01000114.1, on the reverse strand, counting down.
TGAGGTTGCATATCTGATTTTTCCCAGTTTTACTTTGCTAGTAAATCACAAATTTTTTAATACTCAATCAATAGTTCGAATTATGAAGCGTTGAGGGTCAATGATGAGCACAAAACGAAGAAAAATATTGATTATGGGCGCAGCAGGAAGGGATTTTCATAACTTTAACACATATTATCGTACCAATGAATCTTATGAAGTTGTAGCTTTTACTGCTACACAAATCCCAGATATTGTTGATCGTAAATATCCTGCTGAACTCTCTGGAGAATTATATCCTAATGGTATTCCCATTTATGATGAAAGTGAACTTGTAGAAACTATCAAAAAATATGATGTAGACGAGGTAATATTCTCATATTCTGATGTTACACATGAATATGTTATGCACAAAGCATCACTTGTAAACGCATGTGGAGCAGCTTTTTCTCTTTTAGGTACTAAAGGTACAATGATTAAAAGCACTAAACCCTTAATCAGTGTATGTGCAGTTAGAACTGGAAGTGGTAAATCCCAAACTTCCCGAAAAATTGTTCAACTTTTACATAATGCTGGGAAGAAAATCGTAGCTATTCGTCATCCAATGCCATATGGTAATCTTGTTAAACAAGCTGTTCAAAGATTTGCCAAATATTCTGATTTAGATAAACATGAAACAACTATTGAAGAAAGAGAAGAATATGAACCCTATATTGACAAAGGTTTAGTGATATACTCTGGTGTGGACTATGAGGCTATTTTAAGAGAAGCTGAAAAGGAAGCAGATGTTATTCTCTGGGATGGAGGAAATAATGATTTTTCATTCTATCAACCTGATTTACAAATAGTTATAGCAGATCCACATAGAGTGGGACATGAGACCTCGTATCATCCAGGAGAAACAACTCTCAACCTAGCAGATGTTGTAGTTGTCAATAAAATAACTACAACAGATTACAAGAATGTTATGGAACTTGAGGAGAATATCCGAAAAGCTAATCCTAATGCAGTCATAATTGAAGCTGCTTCCCCTATTTTTGTAGATAACCCCGAGTTAGTTAAAGGAAAAAGAGTCTTGGTAATAGAAGATGGACCAACATTAACTCATGGTGAAATGAAATATGGTGCTGGGGTTGTTGCAGCTAGAAGATTTGGTGCAAAGGAACTTGTTGATCCTCGCCCCTATTTAGTTGGAAGTATGAAAGAGACTTTTGATAAATATCCAGAAATAGGTCCTCTTCTTCCGGCCATGGGTTATTTTGAACAGCAGCTCAAAGATTTAGAAGAAACTATCAATAATACAGATTGTGATGTGGTTATTTCAGCAACTCCAATAGATATAACTCGACTAGTTAAAGTCAATAAACCAATAGTTAGGGTAAAATATGAACTTGAGGAAATTGGCTATCCAAAACTAGAAGATATATTAAAAGAGAAAAACTTCCTTTGATTTTTCTTTTTCATCTTTCTCCTTTTTCTAACCAAACTTCTTCCAAAACATTAGAAACATTCCAATAAAATCTTGTAAAATTAATTTACTTAATCTTTTTAATAAACTTCAATTGATAGCTGTTTCGCATATGAAAAAAGAACGATTCAAACAAAAGTACGGACCTTGGGCACTGATTGCGGGGGGTTCTCAAGGAATAGGCGAAGCATTTACTAGGGTTCTTGCAGATAAAGGCATCAATCTTGTTCTGGTTGCAAGGAGAAAACCACTGCTTGAAAAATTATCAAGAGATATAGAAAAAACACATGGAGTACATGTTCGAATAATTAGTGCAGATTTAGCAGATTCAGAAGTAATTAAGATTATAAAAGAGCATACTAAGGATATTGAAATTGGTACGTTGGTCTATAATGCTGCAATCATTCCCATAGGTCCATTTCTGGATTTTGATTTGGAAGAACATTTTAATGTTATTAATATTAACTGTAGAGGACCTGTAACATTAGTTGATTATTTTGGTAAATTAATGAAGAAGAGAGAAAGAGGTGGAATTATCTTAGTTAGTTCGATGGCTGGATTTCAAGGTAATCCTTTGACCGTGCACAACTGTTTGTGGTAAAGTTGACTAATCTTGCCATGCGTCCTCTACCTAGTTATGGGGAGATGTAGGAAAGAGAAGCATGGGTGTTTTTTTTTCTTCGGGTTTATATATGAAAGTACACATAGAAAGCTAGATAGTGTGCGCTTCAGCACCTACCTGTTTCGCAACTACACAAGTGGTTGTCTCTCAGTAAACTTACCATGAAACGGGGAGCCTAGCTAGCTCTATGCTGAAGGCCCACTTACTATTCCAGAACAAAGTCTGGATGACTTCCCCTCAACGCACGTGAGGGGACCCACTTAAACGACGGTTAGAAAGCCTCTGGCAAGTTTAACCAAGTTTCATAACGTGCGTTCATTATGCAGCAACTAGCAACTCCATACTTGCAGAAGGGTTATGGTTTGAGCTTAAGAAACACAATATTGATGTTTTAGCATGCACAGCTGGAATCACCAATACACCTAACTATATAGCTACAGAACCCGATAATCCTGGAATTTTGGTTCCTAAACCTATGAATCCAACGAAAGTAGCAAAAGAATCACTTGCTAAACTAGGAAAAAGGCCAAGTTTTACTCCTGGTTTTACAAATAAATTTGCTACATTCTTAGTAAGACGTCTTCTATCAAGAAAACAAGCTATTAGATTAATTGGGAGAAGTACTTATAACATGTATGAAAAGAAAATTTGAATGTCTTCTCTACTAGAAAAATAAATTTTTATTCTCATATACCTTTTTTTGTTTGGATTTCATGACAGCATCTACAGAAAATGAACTCATTACCGATGGTTCTGATGTTTTAATTGTTCTAGATAATAGAAAGAGATGGTTAGCTAAAGCAATTAGAGGTCAACAATTTCATTGTCACAAAGGTTTTTTTGATTTTGACCAGATTATTGGAAAACCATTTGGAATAAATGTAACCACAAACAAATTAATCAGTTTAACCATCTATAATCCAATACCTAGTGATTTTCTTAAGCAGATTCCACATAGTTCTCAAATAATCTATACAAAGGATGCTGGTTCAATCTTATTGAATGGTGGAATAAAACCTGGAAGTAGAGTAATTGAAGCAGGCACTGGAAGTGGAGCTTTAACTTCAATACTAGCAACATATGTAGGTCCTGCAGGACATGTTTATACTTATGAGAATAGAGAGGATGCATTCAATACAGCAAAGAAAAATCTTTCGAGAATTGGAGTTGAATCATATGTATCAATGAAGCTTAAAGATGTTTCAACTGGGTTTGATGAAAAGAGTGTTGATGCTGTAGTTCTTGATCTAGGTGATCCTTGTACAGTGATTCCACATGCATTTGAATCCTTAAAATATGGTGGGATAATTACAGTCTTTTTGCCAACATATAATCAAATTGAAAAAGTATTTACTAAATTTCTAGAATTCAGTTTTGGTGATATACAAGCTCTTGAACTGATCCGAAGAGATATTCAACTTAAAGCACATGCTATCCGACCTAATACTAGAATGATTGGACATACTGGTTTTTTGATTTTTGCACGAAAATTGTATAAGGAAGTAGATGAATGAGAATTCTTTTTCGATGCCATAATTGTGAGACAATCAATGAAATCCCAGATAATTACAGACACAAATTCTGTAATAACTGCAGTAAAATCATCACTTACACTTCTGGAGAAGCAATAATTTGTAAAAAATCGTCACAAGACTGTGATGCTTTTCTTAAAGCTGGAAATCTAAATACAGACTTAGCAGAGAAATTCTTTTCTATAGCTGATTCACATATTGAGTTAATTTCCAACTTAATTGAAAGTTATGAACAAAAACAAGTTGAGCTCCCAAACATACCTTCGGCATCGCTATCTGATACTATTTTACATCTGATAGAGGGGAATGTATCAGGAACTTTAGATGATTTGATCAGAAGTTGTGATTTATTTAATATTGGGTTAAACAAGCTAGAAAAAATTCTTTTACAAATGATAAAAGAAGGTTTGATTTACCTTCCTAAAAGTTGGCTGTTAAGTCTAACTTAAATTTAATTCAATTAATATCTTCTCTTTGTTAGTTTCTCCTTTAACCAACCATAGATAATTACGATCACAACAATTCCTACACCAGCAGCAAAAGCTAGACCAATACCTAAAATTATGTTTGAAGGCCCACTAAAATCAACAACAGATACGGTGATATTTTCAGCGGCTATGTAATCTATTGCACTAGGTCCAAAGGTTTCATGTGGGTGATAGGTATCAAGGGCTTTGAAGTATATTGATACATTATAATCCGCTTCTGGACTTGTTATTTCTTCTCTAAGGGTGCCTGTTAAACTAGCTCCTGGTTCGAGAGTTCTGCGATCATAATCATATTTTATACTGTAAGTTGTGTTGAATCTGTCATTTCCACCTAAATGAATAAAATCGACATTAAAGGATATTACTTCAATCTCTAAATCACCAAAGTTAACAATGGTTGCTTGAATGGTAACTCTAGTGTTTCTAACAATATATGTTTCAGATATACGTCCGTTAATCGCACCAATATACTGGTCTGATTGTGCTCTAGCAACGTTTGAATAAGGATGTAACATAAATATAGCCAATAAAAGAAACACGCTTGTCTTTGCCCAGAATTTTTTGTTCATAGATATCAACTTTCTTGTGTGAGTAATAATGAGAGTTCTCTTTTTAACACATCTAAAGACCTTTCAATTCTCTTCTCATAAGTATTGTCAATGCTGATTTTTCCATCAGTCGTCTCTACTTTTACTCCACCCATTGATTTGATAAAATCTTTTGACACGTTAAATTTCACTTCAAGTTCTTTGTCTGTGATTTGTTTAGAAATATTGTCAAAAAACTGTTTAGAGAAGATATCTTTGTCTTCTTTTCTACATAAAACAGTAATTTCAGGTTGTTTAAGAGTTAAAGTAGCTTCTAAAACCAATTTTTCAAGACTTTTTTCATACTCTTTGGTACCTGTGAGAGCAGTTATTTTCTTTTTTGCTTTTTCTATGAGACCATAGACCAAATCGTCTCTATATTTTGTAATTTGAAGTTTAAGTTCAAGCTCTTTCTTTGCTTTCTTTTTTAAAAATTCAGAATCAGCTCTGTTTTTTGCCTCTTCTAAAATTTTTTCTTGAATTGCTTTGATCTTTCCTTCTGTTTCTTTGTTGACTGAAGCAATTGTTTTTTTCTGATCCGCTAAGATTTCCTTTATTAGCTTCTCAGTATTTTCTTCAATTTTTATAGTTATTTCTGAATCAATATGTTTGCTACTCATCGGAACCCTCTCAAAGCTAGGGGGAATTTGATAAGGACTTCATAAGTCGGCATATAAAAATTTTGGTTAGGAATTAATTATTAATTCCTTGATTCCAATGAGCACATTGATAATTACTCAAATAATGTTTCATCTGTTGCATATTTATACGCTACAATGAAGAGCGCAAAGAATATACATGCTGACAATGCAACAATTATTGTGATTGCTATTTCAGGTCTTGCCATGTATTTAACAAAGAAGTTTACAGCAATGAAGAGAATAACCATTATTCTTCCACCTGAACCTGTTTCCTTCATCATCTGCTTCCTCCACCGCACAAATGTTTCGAATACACTTAATGCAACAGCTATGATGTTGATAATAAATATTGAAAGACCATTCAAAGACCATTTATCAACAAAAGCAAAGAGTGCCAAGATTCCTCCAAACAAAAACATCTTAATAACTAAACCAATTCTATCAGCAATTTCCTTCTTATAGGACACTTGTGAGGCCCCCTCTCTAAGAAGCATCAAGAAATTGCCTATAGCAATCGCGCAGGCTAAGCATAAAACCACTCCATAGAAAATTGGTGCGTAACTTGTCCATATACTCCAAATTGGTACGAATACATTTGAATACTCCACAAAGAAAGCAATTGTTATCATCAAAGGGATGGCAGCTAGAAATAATCCTGGGATGACAACTAAAATTGTAGGTACATTCTTTTTGACTCCAAATGCATATAATATTAGTTTAACTGCAAAAAACGCTCCAAACACAGATATTAGAGGAGCTCCAAATGGTAAAATTAAAAAGAACAAACAGAAAATTGCATTAACCATGTAAAAAATTTTTGTATCAATTCTTACTTTTCCTAAGGCTCTCCACATGAGCTCGTATGAACTAGCGACTCGTGTTGCTTTAACTAAGGAAACAAGTGAAAACGGCAGTGCAAAAATTAGCGGAGCTATACCTCTTAATATAACTGCTTCTGGTGTTCCTGATAAAGGATTGGTTCCCCAGAAAAAGAAGCCATCTAGAGTTACACTTTTCATCGGTTCTATATTCATCCAAATGTAGAAATATGCTGGAAATATGAAAATTTGAAGTAAAACAATTAATCTATTTATCATCAATCCTCTAAGCTCTACCATCAAAGCACCTTGGAAAAAAAAGGCCCTCCAGATAAAAAAACGTTTCCTTTTCCCGCCAACAACTAAACTTTATTAAATTAAATCCTAGTACAATTTATTGAAGGTTATGAGTGAAAATGACATTTCCATAGAAGAACTTCTTAAGAAGTACAGCATTCAACCCCACGATTTAGAATATATTCTTAATTTCATGCAAAAAGAAAATATTTCTCCTCAATTAGCAATGCGTAGAATTAAACTTTTTGAGAAACTTCAAGAAAAAATGTCTCAAACACAATCAAATGAAAAAGTTCGTGAGCTAACAACAGAATTAGATCAATTATCTAAATTAGTTGAAGACTTGCAAAAAGAGAAAGTAGATCTGGATAAAGAAATAGAAGATACAAGATTACAACAGGATTTGTTTAACGCTGAAAGAGAAGAACTTAAGTTGCAGATGCATGCTCTGATGGGTTCAATTGAATCGATTGAAACTGAAGCTGAAAAAGGAGAAGAAAAACTGCAAGAAGAAAACCAAGAACTAAAGAAGAAACTTAGTTTAATGACAGCTGGAAGTCAAACCTTAAAAGAGAAAGTACTAAAACTTGGGGCAGAAGCACCCTCTCTAAAACCATTAGTTGAACCAATTGACATAGGTTTAGATGCAATTATTAATGCAAGGCAGATTCCTCACATAACATTATCTGTTCCAAAGGATGCTTTTACAACTTCCTCAAGGGGTGCATCTATTATCACATCTACAGGTTCTATGCCTGCACCCAAAGCAGAAGATACAATTTCTCCAGATCAGATAAAATTCGCTACTCCCTCTTCAGTTTCTGAAAAGAAGGAATCTGCAACAATTAGAGAAGAACCTTCCAAAATCAGTTACACTCCTCCAAAAGAACCTATGCCTTCACCATCAGCAAGCTCGTCAAGACCTATAATTAAAGAAAATATTTTTGATGAATCACAAGAAGTTGAAAAACCCCCTTCTATGCCAGCTCCAGAAGCTGAATCACCATCTCCCTCAAAACCTGAACCCAAACCAACACCTAGAGAAGAATCTAGACCTGCTAAAGTAGACGTGAGCACAAAACCTGTTACCGATGAATCAGCTGTTTCTTCAAAGATAGAAAAAATATTGAGATTGTTTATGTCTTATGCACAACAAGCCGATACTGATGAGAATTGGAAAGCTAGAATCTCTGCAATATGTGATATGGATGAGGCTTATATTGAACTTGGTGGATTAGCAATGTCACAGATTTATGCATATCAAACTCAATCTATAAAGAAGAAAAAGGAGTTCGAGAGACTCATAAATTCATGGATTGAAAATGGCATTCCTCGATAATCTCTTTCTCATATTTCAAAATCCCTTTTAGTTCTAAACATAATAGGTGATGAGCAACTGTTAAGTTTTAAACAGAAAAGATAATAAGTATAATGAAAAGGAAAATTAGTATGGACCAGTAGTCTAGTGGATAAGGCACCAGCCTTCGGAAGTTTATACTGAAGACAGCTGGGGGTCGCAGGTTCGAATCCTGCCTGGTCCGCCACAATAAATTTAAGCATGTTCTAATAAAAACATGTAATCGCTTTCCTAGGGTTTAATATGCAATCTAAAAAAACCAATAAAATTTCAATTTCTTCACTTTGTGTAATTTTCCTATGCATGTTTACCATTTTTAGTTTAACAACAGCTTCATCAAATATAGGGTTAGAAATAGGGGATTTGCTTACTTATGAAGTTCTAGAATCAAGTGGTACTGAGAACGTATTTTATGGAAATTGGCCTCCGGGGACATATTTTGGGAACTGGTCAGTGGTTCCTAACGATCAAATTAGATATAGTATGACTTCGATCACTGAAACTGAAATTAATGGGACCTTATTTCTCGGAAATACTATGACAAACAGTACTTTTTATAATGTTAGGAATGTTGATTTGGCATTTGGTTTAACTATTGGGATTTATCCTTGGAATGGAGGTTTCTTTGCCAATTCATCTGACTGGGAAAACATTGAATCACAAGTTCAGCAAACTAATACAACTATTGATGAGATAAGTAATTTTGAGCAGAACATTAATGGAGAAAATAAATCATATGAAGTTACTTTATTCCAAACTAGTGATTATAATGGACAGTTTTCAGCTTTATACTATCATAGTTCTACAGGAGTTTTACTCAAAGCACATACATCATATGGATTATATGAACTATCTATAGAACTAATTTCAACTAATTTAGAAATTGAAAGTCAGACTAAGACCGTCTTTATGGATATATCTTCCTTACTAGTGATATTTCCTCTAATATCCCTCTTTAGAATTATGAAGAAGAGGTCCGACAAAAGAAAAAGATGATTTTTTATACTTCAATTTCTCCTTACATTTAACACAAAGGTTTTCATTAACTAGTCAAAATAGATATTAAACCTAAACCAATATAGAGATTTGAGCAACATGAGTGAAAGCACACAAAAATGCCCAAGCTGTTCTGAGACTGTTCCATTAGAATACTCTGTTTGCCCATTTTGTGGTTTTGGACTTCTGGAATATGAATTGAAGAAATTTTCATTCAAACCCTCATTAAGAGAAGTCTTCATACGATTGTATGCATATTTTAGACATCCTTTTAGAACCAGTGAAGAAATCGCAATTGCTGCTGAAAAAAAAGGTGGTAATATAATTTTACTCCTATTTTCACTGTTTCTCTCTTTGCGATACTATATGGTTATGATAAAATCAGGAGTTGTATATTCAACCTTTTTCGTAATTGGGGATCCTACTCATGAAAAGTGGTCAATGACAATATCAATGGGATTCATTTTGTTTTTAGTTACTTTAGTTATAATGCCGTTAGTAGTTTGGTTGATGTACAAAATATTCCTATTTATTGCAACTTGGTTAATGGCAAAATTTGCAGCAATACTTGGCTCCGAGGCAACAACAAAACAATTCAAATCAATAATTGGTTATTCACTTGCAGCTATTACTGTAGGAGAATTTCTTGGTATATTTTTAACGTTAATGGGACCATCAGGGGGTTTAGGAAATTCAAGCTCCGTGGATTTTATAGATTTTGCCATTTATATAAATAACTTGTATGGCTCTCCAGTAATGTGGATATTTAAGGGATTAATGGTAGCTTTATGGCTTGTATTTATTATCTATTCCTCTATATCATTAAGAATCATAGGAAAAATGGCTTGGGTTAATGCTTTTATTGCAATCACAATTCCTGTAGCACTTTTTGTGTTCTTCTTCTACTTTTCTGGAGTGTTAGGATAGTAGTTTCTAGTCCCCCCTTACTTCTAATTTTTGTTGCGAAGTTTTTTCTCACTAATCAGAAATTCTTTTGAAATGTCAAAAATACCATATATTTAAGGGAATAAAATGAAAGAACATACTAATCGCACTATGAACCAGATAGGAGAGAAGCTTTTCTTATCAAAATTAGCTAGCCTAGTAGATACTCCAGTCCTCGATTATAATGAAGATGCTTCAACCTTTGCGTTAGAATCAGGAAAAATTCTCGTAATTAATGCGGACATGCTGGTGTTTCAAACTGATGTTCTTCCAGGAATGTCAGACAAACAAATAGGGCAAAAAGCTGTGACAATGTCTGTTAGCGATATTGTTGCCAAAGGTACAAAACCTCTAGGTTGTCTTGCAAGTATTGGATTTCCTTCAAATTTAGAGATATCTAGAGCAATGGATGTCATTCAGGGAATAAGGGATCAATGTAATGAATATGATATTTTATACCTTGGAGGGGATTTGAATGAAACAAATGATATTATTGTAGATATTGTTTCATTCGGTGTTTGTGAAAAAGAGAAATTGCTTCCCAGAAAAGGTGCAAATAATGGGGATTTACTTTTTTCAACAGGTTTTTTTGGGCTAACATCCCTTGGTTATAATCTACTTCTGAATAATCAAAAAGTTCCTGCTGGTTTGCATGAAGTAGTAGTATCTTCTATTTTTGAACCAAAAGCGAAAATAGATTATTTAGATTTGTTTAATAGAATTTCAATCAATACATGTATGGATAGTTCAGATGGTCTATTTATAACTTTGAAAGAATTATCAGATATAAATAAAATGGGAATTGATGTTACCAAAGTTCCTATTCATTCTCTAGTAGAATCTCACGCTAATACTAAAAAACTGAATCCATTAGATTTAACATTTAATGGAGGAGAAGAGTTTGAACTTATTTTCTCTATTATTCCAGAGATGGAGGAAGAATTGTTAAAACAAGCCAAAGAGAAAAAATTGTTTGTAAGAAAGATTGGTTGTTTCAATAAAAACCATAAAACCATAATTATTTCAGATCAAAAGTTTTCCATGTATAATCTGTCAAATGAAGGTTTTGAGCACTTCAAGACTTGAAATATACATTGAAAAATCCTTAAGAATTGTACTTTGTATTTATCTTTGATTA
>DXJF01000113.1 GCA_019057375.1 Candidatus Heimdallarchaeota archaeon | reverse complement strand
CTCTGAGTGATTCAAGTTCATCCTTTCTGGATTCGATTCCATTTAAAGCAAGACCGATTACAGTCCCACTTAATGTGTCTCTCAATAAATAAGCTACTTCTCGAAACATATCTTTATCTTCCTCTTTAAGACAGAGAGTGATGAAAGAACGTTTATATTTTCGTTTTAAATTTTTGTTTTCGTTTTCCATAATCTATATTCCTCCTGTCATGTAACAAGTTGTGGAATTTGTAACAGATTGTGGAATTTGTAACATATTAATCAACTAACAGATTATGGAATTAAGCATAAAAATCAAAACAAGCATGTGTCATGGTACAGTTTCCCGCATAGAAGACTAATTAAAAAGGTGGGATATTGGATGATAGAGTTATATCCTTGTTTTTGCAAGTAATTTTCTAAAACAATTTGCTCTATTTTTCTTAATTTCTCTGACAAATTTTATTCATTTTTATAATTCAGCTGTTTTGACCAACAGTTTCTGAGATTTTAAACCATTTTACACGAAAAGTTTTTAAGAAGGGAATCAGCCACCTCGTAAGTTTGTTTAAATGTCTGGGGGTTCAAAATTGAGTGATCAGTTAAGTTCTTTCAATTCAGATTATCAAATAAATAATAAACTCAGAGAAATTTACCAAACTGTCTTTATGATTCAAAAAGTACTAATTGTCCACCAAGAGACCAGTCTTCCTGTCTTTGAAACGGATATTGAAAGTACAGTTTTCTTTGATGCTGCTATGATATCAGGGGTTCTTCAAGCAATTTCTACAATAGGTCAAGAAATGATAGGACGACCAACAGGTTTCAAAAAGCTGCAATTCCACGGATTTTCGGTAACAGGATCATATTTTGATGGCTTTTCTGTCTATGTTTTTTCTGAAACAGAACTCGTAAAAGAAATAGAAAAGGGAATGCAGGATTTAATTAAATGGTTCAGCAAAACCTTCAATTCTAAGAAAAATAATTGGGATGGCTCATTGGATGTTTTCAAAATTAGTAGAGCCATAATTGAAAGCAAAATATCTCAAAATCTATTTTTATGGTTACTTTATCCTTTAAAGACATCAAAGGATCAAAATATAGAAAGAGAAAATCTGTCTGCTCTTGGAAAACAAATCTTTGAATGTATTGAGAAAGATAAGAAATTCTCAGCAGCTCTAATTTTAGACCACTTTAAAATCTATGATGAAGAAGAAATTCTTTTTGAGATTTTCAATCTGGTTATCAATGGATACATTGAGACTACTTCTAACGGTAATTGATATAGAGTTGAATATTAGTTCCCAGAGTTTCTTTTGCGTACTCCCTCAATCATCGCAATTTGATCTTTCTTGCCTTTTATCCCTCTAAATTGTATTCCACCTTTCTCAAAGCCTTGTCTTTCATCAGTTTGAAACTCTGGTGGGTTTTGAGGAAACATCTTTAGCAAAAAATTAGAGATAAACTTGCCTATTTTACTCATTTCCTTTCAAATATAAGTTACATTCTGAAATATTTAACATTACCTGTTTAATGGTCACTTGAACAATTTTAAAATATGTAAAGGAGTATATTATAATTTAAGAGAAGCCAGAGGTAGACTGAAGCTGAACTACGAAAAAATATTTCAAGATGTTTTCATGATAAGAAAAATACTTGTAGTTCAACATGAGCAGTGTTTACCCGTTTTTGAAATGGACTTAAATAGCCAAATTAACCTAGATCCTGCTCTTATCTGTGATGTTTTACAGACACAGGACCCTACTCAAGTAGAGAAAATCAGTTCAACAGCTGATATGATAAAGATAAAGTATTATGGTTTCATTGTTATTACTACAAGTTACGGGCCCTACACAGTTTATCTATTCACTGAACGAGATTTGCATAGTGATCTCGAAATGAATGTCGTAGAATTGGTAAAATGGTTTGATTTAGTTTTTGGTTTTGATAGTTCAGAAGGGGAGTATTCTGAAGAATTTTCCGATTATTATAAAATAAGTATAATGGACAAAATAACTCACCTGTTTCATCTGTGGTTACTCTACCCACTCGAAATAGATATTCGCAAGCTAGCAGAAATCGAAAGCGAGAGTGTGATATTGAGAGACATATTAACCCATTTTGCAGAAAATAAACAAACCTCAATAATGAGGCTATTAGACGATTTGAAGAAATATCCAGTAAATGAAGCATTAGGGTTATTATTCAAACTGGTTGAGAAAGAATTTGTTATAACCAGTATATCTGATCAGTACACTCAAACATTTTTTGAACTTGATAGAAATAAAGTATGAACTTTGGAAGTGCAATTAGAGAACATTAATGAGACTTCACATAATTATAAATAACTAATAGGAGCAAGTGTACAATTAGTTGTTGTGTCCAAGTGAGGTTGCTTTCTTGCGAAGAATTGTGAATAAAACGAGAATGGTTTCCACTATAATTTTATTGCTTATTTGTTTCTCGTTATATCAAGAACCAGTTATATCAAAATCAAACAACCAAGTGATGAAAAATTCTTTACTTAAGAATCAGTTCTTTCATATTTCTATTCCAAACGGTAATCTACTTCATGTTCCAGTCAAATGTATTTCAGGAGTAGGAGATGTTTTATCTGGTAAAGATATTGTCACTGTATGTGATTGTCAATCATTAAATCTTACTTATAATGAAGTAAGTGATTCTTTTGAGGATGATTTTACAATCGATAGCATATCAGGTTATGACATTTATAAATTAGATTACAATATTTCTACTCTAATAGCAAAAACCGATTTGTATCCTGTAGAAACTGAAGGAAATGTTCCTATAGATCTAAGCTATGATTTTTCTAGGGTAGCAATTGCACAAAGTTTCGAGGTTGTTTGGGATTTTGCAGTTTTTTCTGGAGCTAAACTATACTTGGATGAAGATGGACAAGTTGGAGGCACACTTCTGGATTTATTTTCCACTTAAATTTAATGAACAAAAATCAAGTGAAATAAAGAAATTGGACAAACATGATAGTAGAATTGCAGAATATACTATGAAAAGAGATGAAATAACAATAATTGAATTATTTAATGAATTCAGTGATTATGAAATGGAAGATTCTCTTACTTCGGTGTTCAGTCTAGTCAATAAAGGTATACTGCTCCGAAATCAGTTCTCTCTCTCAAAGCTCAGAGAATACATAATAGATATGCATTTATTTGAAAATCATTATAAAGTAGAAATTAATTTAAGTTAGAAGATATTATTAGTCTAATAGAATAATAGAGATGTAAACTATTGTCAAGTTGTTTCAGATTTAGAAAGCTCATATCATTAACCCTCATAGCTTTTATAATCACCCCAGTTTTGCCTTTCACATCAAATAATATTTCAAATGGATTGCTTTTAATTAATAACATTGAAGATGACTTAATTTATTCTCAGAGTGGGTTCCTAAATAGTTTGGAAGGTCCATATCTAGAACAATCATTGAAATATTCATACATACCCATTACAAACTCAGATGGGAGTGGTGATAATTTTTTAGTATCAGATAACTTGCAAGTGAAGCAGAGAGTAAATATATCTCTTAATTCAGATAACAGTTATTCAGATTCCTATACAATTTCAGGTATTACTGATTATTTCACAGATTCTCTTCAATATAATATAACTGCTATTTCTGCAAGCAAATACTTTGACTATCAACAGACAATTCATAATAAAGATGAGATTCTCAGCTCTTCAACTATAAGAATAGCTCAAAGTTTTGATATAACGTGGCCTACAGCTATTTTTACAGGTGCCAAAATATATCTTGTCATTGAAAATACTATAGGTGATGATGAATTAGAACTATTCATAGTCAATGCAAGCATTTCCGACGGAAAACCAGATATGTTATCCATCCTAAGTAGTGCAACAAATGGACCTTATACCGCATTGAATCCAATTACTGAAAGTACACTAGGAAATACGGTTTATTACGATTTTAATGATATAACTCTCTCAACAGGCAAATACTATGTAGTAGCTAATGTTTCTAATTATGATGCAACGGATGGTGATGGTTTCAATTGGAGAGGTCAACAAGGATCAGTTTTTGCAGATTCATATACTCACGATGGTACTGTATGGTCTTCAATAGTCAATAAGGATTATATCTTAGCTCCAGAGTTAACTCCTGCATATGCAAATGGTACAGCGATGAGATTCTCAGATCCTGCTGAAGTACAACTAAGAGATAATGGGGTAGATATAACATCTTTTAACCAAATGATAAGTGGAACTGGAGATCATACTCTTACTTCAAACACTTCAGTTGATATAGAAATGAACAACCCATATGTCTTTAGTAGATCTTTTGTGGGTCAGTCATTTTATACAGCTATCAATTCTTCTTTTTATGATTATAGTATTTCTTGGAGCATTAATTGGTTTACTCCTTTAGTTGATATATTTCAATACACCAATCCAATTCGATTACAATCGATAACTATTCCCAACGGATGGAATAATCTCAGTCAGATTTTCTTAATTAATGACTCTATTCCAATTGTAAGTTCTGTAAATTCTAATATTCATACACTCGATTTAGATGTTCTACATCATGACAGCAATTATTACGAAAGCGATTTTGTATTTTATTCAACGAGTAGGAATTACCTTTATGATTCAAGTATATCCTCTGAAACATTCAATTTAGGGTACTGGACAACTAATACGACACATGCTATAGGTTATTACGGGTCTGATTTAGATGCTGTGATATCAGTTAAGGATGATTTGCTTTCTGATATCACCACTGGTCAATTAAACTTTACACTTTATTCTCCAGATGGTGAAATTATAGCTATGAAAACAATTCTTGATTCAAACATCTCATTTGTAGATACAACTAGTTATTCTCAAATTATATCCTCTCAGTCAAGTCCTGGAGTGTACTCTGCTAGCACTTAATTTGATCCTTCTGTTTATGGAAGCGACACAGAAGGATTTTGGACAGTTGCTTATGAATGGACAAATGGAACTGCTGTAGGTTTCTTTGCTAGCAAAGTTACAGTCGTAAAACCTACATTTGCTGTATTTGAGTGGGAAGAACAAGCAGATAGGGATGTCTGGATCGATAATCCAATTAAAGAAATAAACCGTATTAATGAAGAGAGTATAAGGATAAGAGTAAATTATTATAATATAAGCGATCCATTTTTTGTTGGTAATGGAACACCAATAACTGCTGCTTCAGTTTCATATTCCACTAGTTGGCTGGATTCAGGTTTAATTAACTTTAATATCTCTTCATATGATACAGAAATTGTAACGAATGCACCGGAAGGAAACTCGAACATTCAATTATTCGCTAATGGTCAATTTCTACAAAACCACACATTACAATTTTCAGTAAAGATTTTTCATATATTTACAATCAATATAATTCAAAGTCAAAGCGAAGTTACTTACACAGATTCAGCAGTTTTTAGTTTCGAATTAATTGATATCTCAAATATGAGTGTTCAAATTTATCCTAATGAAGTAGCTGTTAAACTTAACTCAAACAACTTAACTAGTGGAGAATTCAATCTTTCATTTGTGAGTGGAATAATAGAAATAGAATTGGGTACAAATTCATTAGGATTGGATATTGGAAGTCACAACTTAGAAGTTCAAGCCACCAAAACGGATTTCATTGATGAAATTGGTCAAAGTAGTGCTTCACTATTATTTCCTCAATTTGAAATTATACCTATCAAAATAACAATTGTAATTGAACAAGATATAGAAGAAATGGATACTAATACTCAATCAGAACTCAAATTCAGTGTTATGGATACAGATCATTCCATAGGGATTATGGAACTCACTGAATCTGAATTCGAACTTAATGTAGATATTGAAGGTGTAGAAGTTTGGTTTGACTCTGAATCAGCAGGTATTTACACTGTTATAGTAAAAATACTTGAACCTACAATTGTATCATTGAATATTTACATTTCAGTTTCAGTTTCAGGATATGAATTAATTGAGAATTTTAGACTTGCTTCTATTCAGATTAATTTTCCAACTGATCCAGATTCCAAACTACCCTTTTATCTCTTTATCATAATAGGTGTTCTTGGTGCAGGAGCTGTGATTGTACCATCGATTTTACTTTTAAGAAGAAGAAAAAATCGAGAAAAAAGAAATCAGCAAGATATTTTCACAAGAACTTACAATTTCTATGAAGGGGTACTATCAATAACAAAGCTCATTGTAGTTCACAGAGTTACAAGTTTACCTGTTTATGAAATGGATTTAGGATCAGAGATTGACGTAGACCCCTCACTAATTTCAGGATTCCTTTCGGCTGTTTCCTCTGTAGGAAGTGAAATGAGAGGAGATAAATCTGGAGGGGTAAGAAGAGTACAATACAAAGAATTCCAAGTAACAGCCTCACAATCTGGCTTTTTCACTC
This sequence comes from Candidatus Heimdallarchaeota archaeon, assembly GCA_019057375.1. Taxonomy (GTDB): domain Archaea; phylum Asgardarchaeota; class Heimdallarchaeia; order Heimdallarchaeales; family Heimdallarchaeaceae; genus UBA460. The sequence continues at coordinate 46,466 of DXJF01000113.1, read as the reverse complement.
TTTATACGTTTTCAGAGTCTGAATTAAATGAAGAGATAGAGCAGAAACTTACTCTAATTAGTGATTGGTTTGACATGATGTTCCCACAAATAGATGCCGATTGGGACGGTTCAACTGAGCCGTTTAGATTAAATCTTAAAGGAATAACAGAGAAAATTATGAAAGAGATCCATCTTTGGATATTCTATCCATTCAGAGTTTCTCATTATAAGAACAAAGAAATTGAAGAAATGTCAGGAATAAGAAAACGAATGATCGACTATATAGGTGAAAGTGATACAATAACAATAAGTCGTCTTTTTGATGATTTTGACGATATTAAATTAGAACAAGGATTACCAATAGTTTTTGAATTAATTGAAAATAACATTCTAGAGCCTGAATTTGATGCATACAAAATTGCTACAGTTAGATTTTGATATCTTATTTCGTTCAGTTTAAACCTAATTTTATCAAAAGTAACTAATTATTTATAAATAATAGTTAATTAGTCATAATGATAAGATAACAAAATACTTTGTGGGGTTTTTGGTAAATGGGGACCAATGAAAAAACAAATAGGTTATTATGTTTAATTTTTATGCTAAATATTCTTATTTCTCCATCTTTTGGGATTTTAGGAATAAAAAATGGAAATATTGCAGATGGTTCTTTTAAACCATTTAGTCAAGTAGAACCAAGAAACATGGAAGAATCTCTTTCATTTGAAGATGATTTAATCTATTTTCCACATTTAGCCTATGTCCCAATAGAATCTTCTCAAGGAGATGGAGATTCTTTTACAATATCGGATGAATTATCAGTTTCCGCAGTCTCCAATATGTATCTAAATTCTAGCAATGATTGGGAAGAAATTTTGGATGTTCAAGGTTTAACAGGTTTTGCTACTGATTATATGGAATTTGGTTTAACAGTTACAGGAGTGAGAGATAATTATACTATTAATGAAGGATCTAACAGAGGAGAAATTTTGGATGCCACTAACATTAGAATTGCTCAAGGTTTTCAAATAACTTGGGAATATGGAGTTTTTTATGGAGCTGAAATGAATCTTCAAACTACTGGACCAACACTAGGGAACCAAGAATTGGAAATATTTGTTGTAAAAGCAGATATATCTGGTTTACCCAATATGAATGATATAAGGGCATTTGAATCGAATGGACCTTATAATTCAACTAATAATTTGCCTTCAAACACTTGGTATTATTATAATTTTCAAAATATGTCTTTAGGTCAAGAAACAATACTAGAACAAGGAAGTTATTTTGTCGTAGCGAATCTATCTGTTTATGGTTCAGGATCTGATTCATTTCTTTGGGAAGGACACATTGCAACAGTAGCTGGGTTTGAAATGTATCATCATGATGGGACAAGTTGGTCTCTCGAAAATGAAATGTGCAATGTTAAAGTTGATTTGAAACCATCAGAGGCAGATGGTTCTGTCAAAGTATTTTCCGATTTAACTGAAATCTATTTAAGAGACGGACCAAACCAAATATTGACTCACGATCAAGAAATAACATCTACTGGTCCTCATCCTATTTCTTCAGGAAATTCATTGATTACTCGCACATCTCTTTATCTAGAATTGAATAATTCTTATTATTTCTCGGATCAATTGACTGCTTCTTCAAGATTTTTGATTACAAATTCCTCATATTTATCAAATAGTGCTAATTGGTATGTTACATGGTCTTCTGATGTTGTAAATATCTTAACTTATTCCAATGCAGTTAGAGAGTTTAGTTTCTTAACACCAATAGATTGGAGCAATCTATCTTTTAGTCTTTTAGTAGACAATTCAATTCCAATATCCGGGGAAAGAAATCATTCAGGTTATTCATTCGATTGTGGTAGTATTATTGTTGGGAATGAGTTTCCAGCTAGTACTTTTAATTTCACAACTACGAGTCTTAATTATCTGAATAATCTTATACTTGATTCTAATGTATATAATCTAGGTTACTGGACAACAAATGAAACCCATGCAATTGGTCATGATGGTTCAATAGTCAACGCAGACATCTATGTCAAAGATTCCGCATCAATAGATGTATTAGATGGTGAATTGAACTTCACTATCTATGATCCAAATGGAAATATTGTTCCAATAAAAGACGAAACAGATTACATCAATATTTCTTATACAGACATAACTTCCTATACTTTTCTTGAGACAAGTCAATTTAGTCCTGGAAGATATATGGTTAGTACAGTTTTTGATCCATCTATAAATGGAACAGATATAGAAGGACAATGGTCCGCTACATGTTTCTGGCAAAATGGCACAGAAGTTGGTTTCTATTCATTGACTATATCGGTTACTAAATCAACGACAGCTTCATTTAGTTGGGAAGAAACGTTCGGAGGAAATGATTATACTAATTCTTCTGTTTCTATAAACAGAATGAATAGTGAAAGCGTTAATATACGAATTTTATACAATAATATAAGTGATCCCTTCTACTCTGGGGATGGCACACCAATTACTGCTGCTCCAGTTGCATACAATACATCTTGGGGAACTTCTGGCTTTTTGAATTATGTTGATCCATACTATGAAAGTGATATTCTAATCGATGCAGTTGCTGGAAACCACTCTATCACTCTAACAGCATCAGGTCAATCCTTGGAAACACATACTATAACATTTGATGTTAGTGTTTATCATACTTTTACAATTAATCCCTCATCAGGAGGGAATTTTCAAGCTTACTATAATGATGAAGAGTCTTATGTTCAATTTACTGTTGTAGATACATCGAATTATAGTAATTCTGTAATTCCAGATGAAATGGCATTCTATCTTGATGATGTGCTCTTAGTTAAAGCAGTAGATTATGGTGTAAGAGAATTTGCAGTTACAAATCTACTACAATTAGAGTTGTTTAGTGATACTTCTGGACTAGATTTATTCCCCGGTTCTTATTCAATAAGAATCTCTGTTGCAAAACAAGGTTTCATAGTAAATTATGGCCAAGAAAATGCAACAACCACTGTCAATTTAGAAATTCTCACTATACCAACAACCATAGATATTGTATCCTCAGATGATGAAGTTTATTGGGGTAATGAAACAATAATCACATTTTATTATGTTGATACCATTCATACGGACAATATTCCGGAAGTAGCAAGTTTAAATATTTCATTAGATTTAAGTCCAGCGGACGCAGAGATAATTGGTGTTCCTACAGAAAATCTTAGATTATATTCTGTAACAATTAGAATACATGAACCTCAAGAAACCAGTATTAACGTCTTTATTTCAATAAGTAAACCAGGTTACGAAACAAAGTCTAATCAACTACTCAAATCAATATCAATTACTGCTCCTCCTGGTCCAGTAGAAGGTATTCCATTTTATATTTACATAATTATCGGAATCTTCACTTTAGCTGCTTTAGTCACCCCTTTATCAGTATTTGTTAGAAGAAAACTTGATAAGAATAAAAGATCTGAAAAAGCTCTTTTTGCAAGAATTTATGGTTTGTATGAAAGTGTTTTATCAATTACAAAGATAATCATAGTTCACAATTTAACTGGCTTACCAGTTTATGAAATGGATTTAGGTTCAGAGATTTCTCTAGATCCTTCACTTATTACAGGATTCCTAACAGCTATTGCCTCAATGGGTGTGGAGTTAAGAGATGATAAAGCTGGTTCTATTAGAAGACTCCAATATAAGAATTTCTCAATAACTGGATCTGAATCTGGACAATTTACTCTTTATACTTTCTCAGAAACAGATCTTAATGAGGAGATAGAAAGGCAACTAACAGTTATTAGTGAGTGGTTCGCTAAGATGTTTAGCAGTATAAGAGAGGATTGGGATGGTTCCACAGAAGTCTTTCGTGTCAACCTCCAAGGGATAACTGAAAAAATCATGAAAGAGATTTATTTATGGATTTTCTATCCATTTACAGTATCTCTATATAAACAGGCTGAGATTGAAGAATTTAATGGCTTACAGAAGCGTTTGGTTGAATATATTATAGATGGAGATAATGTTACTATAAGTCGAATCTTTGATGAACTTGATGATATTAGGATTGAAAAAGGACTCCCAATAATTTTTGAATTTATTGAAAATGGAATTTTAATTCCCGTTTTCGATGCATATAAAATTGCTACAGTTCGTTTCTAATCTCTTTTTTCTCTTTTTTTTAGAAAATATTTTATATTTATTATCAAATTATTCCTTGGTGATTTAGTGAGAAAAATACTTTTTGTAATTTGGACAGCGAACAAAGGAATCTTTACTCATGTAATGATGAACGTATTAGACTTCAGTGAAAAAGGATATGAAGTTGGTGTTGTTTTTGAGAGTGAAGGATGCAAACTAGTTTCAGCATATGAAGAAAACAAGAATGACAAATTTGAGAAAATGAAGGAATTAAACTTGATAACCTCAGTCTGCAAAGTTTGTGCAAAATCTTTAGGAGCTCTTGAATCAGCTGAAAGACAAAATCTTCCAATACATGATGATTTGTTTGGACATACTCCTCTAGAAAAATGGGTAAAACAGGGATACGAATTAGTATCCGTTTAATTTTATCTAATTATATCAATTTGATATTGATTTCAAGCTATTTCTTGTAATTTTGAATACAACTGGATTTTTGTAATCAGGACAGCAAATAGTTACTGAATCTGGATCCTCTTCCCAAGGAAAACTTGCACCAATATTTATACCTAGAGCATAAGGATATATCGAATTGAAAGCTGCTGTGCAAATTTTTCCTCTATCTTCAGGGTATTCGAACTTATCTCCTATTTCATGTCCGTAGGGACATCTACCAGCTTCTAGAATATTTACAACTTCAATGATAGTTGATTTCTCTTCTGACAAACTTCTACCTCGACTTCTTCTGTTTCTTTAATATTGAAATAAGTTTTTCTCGTAAATCTTGATCGGAATAACCTCCTACTCTCTTCATCGTAGAAACGATTTGACCAAAATGTGTATGCTCATGCAATAACATCCCAGCAATTAATTTTGCTCGAGTGTTTACTCCAAAACCTGAATCTATTACCTCATCCTCTTGTTCAGGTGTGAGTTTATCCATTTCACTTTTCAGTTTGGATGTAATTCTTTCAAATTCCTCTTTAATTTCTTCCAGAGGAACCTTTCCTTCAGGCTTAGTACCATATTTAAGACCATAAGGACTGTCTTCGATTTCCAAACCTGGGAAATAATTCTTTAACCAAGTGATTGATGAAAGAAGATGCCTAAAAGTATTCTCTGGTGACCATAATTCTTCTTCCAGCTTTCCATACCATATTTTTTCCGGAAGTGCTTCAAAAAGTAAGAAGAAATTATTTCTTTCTTTTTGTGTTGCTTCAAACAAATCAGTTAATTTATACATATAATATATAGAAAATGAAACTTCTATAAAAAATGTATTCATAGAAAGGAATTCTGCTAGAGAGGATACATAGTAAAACTAATGTGCAGAAATCTGATAATTTTAAAGAAAAGGAAATCTCACTAAAGAAGTTCAACTAAGCTAAGTTGGGATTGATGAAAGTTAGAATCCAGATTATCCAATAACCTATAATTAGAATGACACCAATTCCACTTACTATTTTCTTTTTCCCTTCCAAAAGTTTGATTCCAGAAGCATTCACAGCACCAAAAATTACCATGAAAATAACGCTTGCAGCTATAGCAACTAATTCTAAACTGAATAATATAACAAAAATCATACTTAGAATACCTGAAATGATTATCGCTCTCATTGGAACTCTTGTTTTTGGACTTATTTTTGCAAATGCCTTTGGAATTATTCGTTCATGAGAAAGCATATAGGACAATCTAGAAGACCCCATTAAGGTGGCATTTATTGCTGATGCAGCAGAAATAATTGCTGCAATTGCCATAATAATTGCACCTGTTTCCTTTAGAAATGATTGTCGAGCTGAATGAGATAAGATAACCTCTCCCATATCTCCAACATCCGAACCTAAAATTCCAACAGTTATGACTGCTACAGAAACGTAAAGAATAAGTACAATAATAATAGAAAGATACATCCCAATTGGTAAATCTCTTTCCGGATTTTTCATCTCTTCAACAGAGTTAGAGAGAATTTCAAAACCCTCCATAGAAACAAAAATAAGAACAGAGCTCGTTATTACAGGTATTATTGTTTGACCAAAACTACTAGAAAGAGAGAAATTGGTTTTTTGAACAGCAAAAATACCAGTAATGATATAAAAAATCAAAATTGATACTTTTGTTAGAACAAGCAAGTTTTGTGCTCTACTCGATTCTTTAACTCCAAGCATATTGAGACCAATAAACAAAAGTATACTAATTAGCTGATAAACAAAAGCTGATGAAGTGACTGTATAACCAGTACCACCAAAAAGAGGATGAAACTCCCAAAGAATTTTTTCTCCAAAAATAGGTAAAACCTCTCCCAAATATCTCCCAAATGTCATAGCATAAAGACTAATAGAGAAAGTATATCCAAACCATAGAATTACCCCCAAGAAACCTGAAAGCCATTTCTTCTTGAAAGCTTGTTGAGCATAAATAAAAGCTCCACCAGCTTTAGGATATCTCAAGGCTAAATGAACATAACTGTAAGCAGTAAACGAACTTACAACACCCGCCAGAATGAATGACAAAAATGCCATTGGCCCAGTATTATTGATTACTAAACCTAGAACGCTAAAAACACCACCACCAATAAGAGCACCAACTGCGATACCTAGAGCTTCCTTTAAGCCAAGCTCCTTAGATAATTCGATTTTTACATCGTTAGTGTCGGTGGTTTGGTCTTTTGCCATTTGTACCCCAACTGAATGAAAAAAAAATCAGAATGGAATTTATATTTGTTCGGGTAATCTTCATTTTTACTTTATTATATCGGGGGCATTCTATAGGATTGTACTAGATAAACAATAAATAGAGCAAAAGTAAAAGCTACAAGACTCCATGATAAATTCCTATTCCATCTAGCAATATATCGACCTGTAAAAATACCAAATGGTAATAGAGTAAAGAATGAAAAAAGCAGCAGAAACATAGGTATCTCTTTCAGAGCATATAACCAGATGATCCCAAATCCATTTGCAAACATAACTACAAGACAAACAATTGACCAGAACAGCATCCAAACAATACCACTAAGCGCTACAATACCTCTTTCTCTATCACTTCCAGAGAAATCTCTGAAAACAAGAAAGGCTGGAACGACGAAAATAGGTACAAAAATGCTGAATAAGCCTAGAAGAATCCCTTGTAGCCATAATATAACACCTGATCTTAATTTCATGCGTTTTGCAGCTATTTTTTGAACTGCATAGAATCCTGAGAAAATAAAAACTGAAACACCAAAATTGAGAAGTGTTGTATATAGAAATAGAGATGTTAATTGAGCACCTTGATAAACTGATCTAGTGACTATACTATGAGTCCCTAGGAATAAGCTAAACAATAAAGAAGCAGCTAATATATTAATAATATCTGATTTCAACTCAAAAAGTGTAAAGAATGATGACCTCATCATAAATCTATCTTGAGATTCTAGCTGTATTGATTTTCGTTCAGAATCTCTTGGTCCATATATACTTTCTCCATATCTCTTTGTTTTTACTTTTTCCTTTTTTTCTGGTTTAGGTGGTGAAACTTTGGCTTTTTTATATTCATCTGTTTGATAGATTCCTATTTGCATGCAATTATGTTGTTCTGGTAGTCGATGTTTAGCACAGTACATCTGACCACATAATTTACATTTAAAGGGGAGAGAATCCCTTTCCATACATCCATCTAAAGAACAAGATTTCATATATTCACTCTCTTTTTATTCCGACATATGATGAATACAAACTCCAGGATTCAGAAGCTTATCTCTTATTTTACTTGAAAGACATTTGGATATTTTCTGCCAGAAATTCCTTTCTTTTGTTCTACCAATAATAACTAAATCTGGTTCATCTTTCTGAAAGATAGATTCTAGGGCAGGCAAAACTCCATGACCTAATATGAAGCTAGGTTTGATTATCTGTCCAAAAACCTTCTCATATTCTTCAATATACTTTTTGAAAACACTTTTCTCTTTCTTTATTATTTTTTCCTGTGCAGCCCCACTCAATGGAACTGTTCCTGGAACTTGAGCTATATAGTAAACTTTCACTTTAGCACCTTTTTGAGGTGCTGCTATAGCAGAAGCCCACCTCAATAGAAATGGGTCTCTTTTAGAATAGGGCAATAGTACAGCAATATTCTTGAGTTTGTCAGAAACTTTTTGCATTGTGGGAGGAAATATTTGAAGGACTTCTGTTTCTATATGTGGTATCACCGAACTAGATATACTTGGAATAGTCATTTTATCAAAAATAGTTGGCCGTCTTTTCCCAGACATTATAACAAGATCGTGTCTATGTTCCTTCCAATAATCAACAATAGCTTTGGAAACATGAGGTTTCTTTATTGTAATCAGATTATGTTCAATTTCAAACTTATGAAGTTTTTTAAGATAACCATCAATATTGCTACCAGGATCAGTTCCAATATGGAGTAAGTCTAATTTTGCTCCATATTCATGAGATATGTAAAAAGCTAATTCTAAACCTGTACATTCGAATGACCTTCCTCCGATAGGTACTAATATTTTATCCAAATTAAGGAAAAATTCATCTTGATAATCTGGGTGCAATTTGGAGGGAATCTTAGTCATTCTCTTGTTCGATTTAGAAACAGATTCATCTATTATAAACATTATGCAGTTTGGTTAGATGGAATTTCTTAAATCTATGATGTCCTCAGCAGAAGGGCCTGTACCAATAATAGTAACTTTGATTTTAGTGGCTTCTTCTATTCTATCAACAAACTCAGCAACATCCCCTTTGATCTTATAAATGTCATTTGATTTATTTATCTCGGGAAAGACAATATCAAGCTTAGTTAGAGCAATTTGAGTAGCTCCATTTAGTCTAACTGATTTCTTAGCTAAATCGTAATTGAATGGAGCAGCTCTTCTTAATCTCCCAGTAACAGCTCCGTATTCAGTCCATCCACGTTTCACAGTTTCTTCTTCAGATAATTCACCAGGCAAATCACCTGTCCCAACTCTAGTGAGGAATGCTTTCATAACAACTATCACTTCATCAACTCTTGTTGGACCTACACCAACGTCGGAGCAAATTGCAGCTGCAGAAGTATCCTTTGAAGTCACATAAGGATATGAACCATGGAATAATGAGAGTAGAATTGCTTGACTTCCCTCCGCCATTACATTTTTTCCTTCATCTAAAGAATCATTTATTTCAACACTAACATCGGTTAGATATGGTTGTAACTCAGGGATGTCTCTTGCTAGTTTGAGAGAACGCATAGCTCTGTCCATGTTAGCCGGACCTGTTCCACTGCCTGTAGAGCCTATTTTCCCTTTTAGATGAGCATCAGTAGAATCGATTATTATGTGTTTTTGCTCAATTATACCACATTGATAATCAACACCCATTCTATCCTCAGTCTTAGTTTCCTTGAGTTCTTTGAACAAGACATTTGGATCTACCAGCACTCCAGCTCCAATGAGCATTCTTACCTTAGGGTTAACAAAACCAGAAGGAACCATACGAAGTTTATACTCTCGTCCTTCAAATTCGATTGTATGGCCAGCATTGGTTCCAACACCAGCACGAACAACACTTTCTAGATCATCTTTCAAGGCTAGATAGGAGAGGAGCTTTCCTTTTCCTTCATCTCCCCAAAAACCACCGCAAACTACTGTGAAAGGCATACAACTTTGTTAATTTATTACACATTGTTAAACTTTTCATCTAACTTCATTATTTAAGAAACAGAAAGAATATTAGAAAACCTAATAAACCTAAAATTTCAGCTTTGAAATGTAATGTCTGTTTATGGAACTGTCAAAATAGTACTTCTCGGAGATTATGCTACAGGAAAAACCACCTTAAAAAGAAGTTTTATGGGACTTCATCTTGAAGAGGTTTATATGAGCACACTTGGAGTGGATCTAGCCTCTCATAAACATATAGATGAAGATATTGAGATTATGTTTCAAATCTGGGACCTTGGTGGTCAAGAAGAATATGTTAGACTAAGAGAGAAACAATATGTTGGTTCTGAAGGAGGCTTACTGGTTTTTGACAAGAGTCGTCCTGAAACGTTTGCTAATCTAGAGAGATGGTTAAAAGAACTTAATTCATCTATCAATGAAAACATTCCAATATTAGTATTAGGAAATAAAGAAGATTTGATGGAAGAAGCTCAAAATAGCCTATGGAATGAGCAAGCGAAGACTTTTGTAGAAAATTTCAAAGATAAATATACCAACATTGAATTAATTGATTTCTATTCTACTTGTGCTCTTATAGGAACAAATGTTAATGAAGCTTTTATCGATTTGGGACGTATCATTATCAGAAGAAAAAGCGACCAGATGAAGATATAACAAAACCAAGAATTAAAATAGGTGGTCTTCTCTGAGGGGTTAGAATATACCGGTAATTATCATGACTAATTCAGATTTGTTCGACTTTGGATCAATTCTTGTGATGCTTCTACCCGTACTTGTATTTATTGGATTATATCTCGGTTTTTATATTTGGGGTAAATTTGCTAATAAGAAGAAGAAGGAGTTCTATATAGATGAAGTTCTTACAGCAATCGATCCATATATTATGAATTATTCTAGAAAAGATCCTAATGATCGTCAAGTAGAAATTAGGTGCCAAATGGGTGAAGAGTATGCTGTAACTAGTACTTCTGCTTGGATTATTTTATTACCAAGAACCTCTTTTCCAACCATGCTAGTTGACGGATTGTTCTTTAGAAATAAAGATTCATTCGGTTTAGCAGCAAATTTTCCAGATAAACCCAGAGTATTATTCGAAGTGATACCTTATAAGATGAAATCAGCTATTAGAAAGGATTTTGATTATCTTATAGAAATTGATGATATTGCAACTCCTGAACAAGAAGTTAATGACTCATTCTTGATAAAGTCCAATAGAGTCAGAGCCATTAATCAATTGATAAGGAGCAAAACTTTCCTGAAAGCTCTTGGAGAATATCCCAAGGAACTTCAGTGGATTTCTGTTCGAACTGATGAACCTCATTTCGAGCTAAAATTCAACATGACTAAAAAACCTGCAGATCTACTAGTACTCACAAAATTTGCTATGACAGTTCTCAAGTATTTTGCTAAAGTTACTGCTCAAACAAAGGATTTACCAATTCCAACTGTAGTAAAGAAGGAAGCTAAGAAACTCTCTGACAAAGAAAAACAAAAACAAGAGAAAGAAAAAGAAAAACAGATGAAAGAACGAGAAAAACGAAGAGAGAGAGCTAGAAGTGCAGAAGAAAAAAGAGTTAAAAAAAGAGCAAAGGAAGAAGAAAGAGCAATTCGAAAAACAAGAAAAACTAGATAATAATACTTTAGTCTTTCTTCAACATTCTTTCATTAGAGAATGTTTATTGAAATAATTTATATAGTTCATGAATGATTGTTATCAACCATTTAGAAAATTTATCATCAATTGTACCAATTCTCAGAAAGTAAAATTCGGAGATGATTTGTTTGGAAACTAAGAAAGTGAAAGTAATTGTAGATAGTACCTCAGATCTACCTCAAGAATTAGCTGTGAAGTATGATATCGATATAGTGCCAGTTTATATTCACTATGAAGATAAAATATATGCAGATGGAATTGATCTTAAAGTTGAAGATTACTATGAATTGCTTAGAGAATTCAAAGAATTACCAACAACTTCAGCTCCAAGTCCTAAAGATTTTCTTGACAGAATCTCAGAAGCAATGAAAGATTATTCCTCCATATTTATAACAACCCTATCATCTAAGTTATCGGCAACATTTCAATCAGCAAGAATTGTTGTGAAAAGAATCAAAGATAAACAAATTCATTTAATAGATTCAAAATTTGGTTCTGGTGTCTTAGCATTTGTTTCTTTAGCAATTGCTAAACTAGCAAGAAGGGGAGTTCCTGAAGAAGAGATAGTTAAGAAAGTAGAAGAGATACGAGATGAATCTCTCCTCGTAGGTTATGTAGAGAATCTAGATAATCTAAAGAAATCAGGAAGAATCTCTCATCTTAGATTTTTCGTTGGGAATCTGTTAAAAGCAAAACCAATTATTGAGCTTAGAGATGGAGTTTTAGAACCAGTAGATAAAGCTACTGGAACAGAAAAGGCACAAAATAGAGTTATTAAAGAAATTCTAAGTAGAATAAGGAAGAACAAACAATATGATTTGATGATAACTCATGGTGACGATAAGGAATCAGCAGACAAGATTATGAAGGAACTCGAAACTAAGATACCTTTAGGTGAAAAAATCATTAATTATTTAACACCTGCACTTGCTACTCATTTGGGAATTGGAACGATTGTAGTTTCTTTATCACCAAGTCCCTAATTATTCATAATTCTTTAGCTCTAAAATTTAATGCTTTTTCTAGTATAGGATATATGCAATTAGGTATATCTGATGCCATAAGACCATCACCGAAACTTCTAGCTGCTAGTTCTCCAGCAGCACCTGAGATAAAAGCACCTAAACATGAAGAAAGAAATGGATCTTTATTTACTGATAATAACGCTGCAACTATTCCTGTTAGAACATCTCCTGTTCCCCCTACGCTCATTCCAGGATGACCCGTTTCATTAAACTTGGTTATTTTACCATTTGAAATTATATCAATTTCTCCTTTCAGTAGAATTGTGATATTCCATTTCTGAGCTGTTTCAGTAACAATTTTAGAATCGGATTCTAAATCTCCTGTCAACTTTATACCAAAAATACTCCTAAATTCTCCTTTATGTGGTGTTAGAACAACATCATGATTCTTAAGCAATTTGAGATGTTCTTCATCCATCATACTTAGAGCACTTGCATCTATCACAACTTGTTGCTTTTCTTCATTCTCTAAGAATTTCAATAGAGTGTTTCTCGTAGTTTGCGTATTCATCATTCCAGGTCCTATAATAAAACTGGAACCTTCAATCCTTGAATGTGAGAAAAGGTCTTCAATATCAGATGGCTCTATCTCTTTTTGACTAGCTGGGATGGTAATAAAATCTGGTCTGTAAGATGCCACTGTTTCCCTAATATCAGAAGGTGTAAGAATAAAGATAAGATCTGCCCCTGTCCTAAAAGCTCCCATTCCAGCTAATGCTGGAGCACCAATATAATCCTTCGAACCTGCAATGATTGTAATTACACCGTTTTGACGCTTATGACTGTTTGATTTTCTTCTAGGGTAATACCATTTCAAATCTCCGAAACCAATGTAATTCTCAGCTTTTAATGGGATTCCTATATTTCTGACTATAATTTCAGTTTCAGTGAAAATCTTTACTCCAATTTTGTTTCTTCCAAGGCATATTATTTTTTTGGGATTTCTGATAAACATCTCATTATCTACTTCAGAATCATACCCAGAAGGTAAATCTACAGAAATTATACCTCCCTTGTAATCTTGATTAATGAAATCAATCAACGAATAATAGGGCTCTCTCAAACTTCCTTGAATTCCAATTCCAAAGATACAATCTATGAGAAGGTTTTCTTTTCCAACCTCCACAAATATTCTTTCAATATCAGATATTTCTCTTATCTGATACCAGTTTTCTATCGGTAAAACAGCTTTTAGTTTATTGTAATTTTCTTGTGATGCCAAAGAGTTGAATGTAGTTTTATCCCCTACCACAATTATCTTACAGCTGTATTCTTTTTCTAGAAGATATCTAGCAGCTACTAACCCGTCACCACCATTATTTCCAAATCCAACCAGAAAGACAATATCCTTCAAATATTTCGAATTAAAATAATTTTCAATTTCTTCTGCTATGACTTGTCCAGCAGTTTCCATCATCTCAAAAATAGTTACTCCTGTAAAAAAGACATTGTCTTCTAAAACTCTAGTCATTTTGTTAGTAAAAACTTTGTCAGAATTATTATTCATTGAATCAAATAAACATTGTCTTCTAATAACTTTTTTCAATTATTAGAAAAAAAAGAGAGAATTAAACAAAGTCTCCATATTTGCGTGCTTTTTTGAACTCTTTTTCTAATTCTTTCTCTAGATTTGCAGTTAGAAATCTACTGATATCTATGATTTCATTATATTCTGTAAAAGCAGATTCAAATGATTTTAATGAATTTTCTAATAATTCAATATATGTTATTTTTTGGTCTATGAAAGTCATTGTCTTACTAATGTTGTGAGCAATGGTTTTCAACAATTTATTCGTTTCTACATCCCTTTTGCACAAATTGAGCAATTTTTTGGGCGTTTTAATAGGGAAGTCTAAACCTTCCATCTCAATCATTAGATCAATTCTTTCTGCACTTACTTGTTCCATCTCATTGTAAAGAGTACATAATGTTGCAAGGTTTGCAATTATTTTTTCCTTTTTTGTAACAATCTTGCCTTTTGAAGAAATGATTTCGTTAACATCTCTAAACACATCAGGGCTTAATGAAATTATTTTCTGGGTTTTTTCATCCCAAACATTGTTTACTTCCTTTAAAATGTTAATAAAAGAACCTGTTGTGTGTGCAAGTGTATCACTTTTTCTTAGATCTTTATTCATTTTTAATCACCTAATACCATGAAAAGATAATACTATATCTATTGAAAATTTACAAACAAAAATTGAATCATTCCCTTTCGGAAACATTACAAGTCTAGTAGTACTCGAACATAATTAAACTTAACGTTAGTCCGATATGATACGCAAGTTATTTTTTCAATAACCTGTAATCTATTTGTTTCTCAATCACCGATGCATTCAAAATAGAATACAAATTTACTTTACTTGAATGCCTTTCTCAAAGATATCTAATGATGTTAAAGGCAAGGTACTTGATGTACAATTATATATCTCTCAATGTGCTGTTCTTTCACATAACCTCTTATATGCTACAGATTCAAAGCCTGGAGGTGCTTCCTTTAGAAATGAATTTAAAGATACCAAAACTGAGCACTTCTTAGTAGGTGGTAGTAATCTTTATTCTCCAATGTTTGGACTTTCAAAAAGAGGAATTCTTGTTGCTGAAAATCATTTGTGGTATGAGGATGCGGAAATTGGTTTTTTCATTGAAAGAGCTCTAGAAAAATCTCTAACCTGGTACAAGGGTTCAGGTAATACTATACTAGGGACTTTGATAATGTTTGCACCAATTACTCTTGGAGCAGCTCACAGTTTTGCTCATGAAGGTATGAAGACTAATACTCGATTAAATCTAGACAATGTAGTCTATATATCGGAACAGTTTCTCAAAAATTCCACTACAGAAGATTGTATCTATCTCACAGAAGCCTTAAATAAGTCTGTTTCAGAAAATTTGCTCCCATCTGATAAGGAGGAAGATGATTTTAATTCATTTTTGGAAATCCATAAACATGAAAGAATAAATCTTCACGAATACACAAATTTCTATAAGGGTAGAGACCTCATCTTTTACGAATTATCACATAAATACCAGATTACACTAAAATATGGTTATACTACATTTTTGAGAGCATTTGAAGAGAATCAGAATTTTAGAAATTCAATTACTCAAACCTATATTACATTACTTTCAGAAAAGAAAGATACACATATAGCTAAAAGATTTGGTAATGAAATTGCTTCATATGTTAACAAAGAAGCAAAAAAAGTTGTTCAAGCTGGTGGAGTATTTACTGATGATGGTCAAACAAAAATAAAAGAGTTAGATGCCTATCTTAGAACATCACAAGATACCCAAATAAATCCGGGGACAACAGCTGACATTACTGCCACTACTGTTTTTCTAGCACTGCTGCAGGGATATCGTCCTTAACAATTATTGCTTCTTCGAACACTTTAATAGTACGTTCAATTATTGCTGACACAGAAACTGTTCTGTTAAATTCCATAACAATAGTTCGATTAATTAGTTTAATAAAAATATATCTTTTCTCATCATAGTTTAGTATCTGTAAATGGGTTGGGGAATCAAATAAGTATTGAAATCCTTTTTCTGCTGCTTTGAACAGATCTAGTATGAACTTTTGATCTTTGTGGATTTCTTTCTGTGTTGTGGTTGAAATCAAGTTTTTATTATAAACTTCTATAGAATCTGGGTTGTATGTTTTGGTAAATGTATTAATCAGCTGCTGAGCTGTTTTTGTTTTAAATTGTTTTATTCCTTTTGCTTTCAGCTCTTCTACATATGATTCGGTTAGTATAATAGCATGTGGTAGAATTATTGTTTGAATAACATTTCCCTTATGCGTAACGTGGAAGCAAGTTCCTTTGGAGTAATTAGTTAACTTAGAAGTAACCTTCTTCACACTTTTACCTAATACTTGGAAAATGGTAAAACTATCAATGTTATAGTTTGGAGCACTTGCTCTTACAATAAGTGGTTCATAATCAAGTGATAATAAACACCAAGCTCGAAGATTTCTACCTTCTTGATCATGAATTAAGACATCAGCCACATCTGCACCACATTCAAGGAGGATTTCCTTACATCTATCCTGAAAATCATGAAAAATGCTTACGTTTCCATTGAAATCCTTAATCTGCTTCTCATACTCTTTCATAAATTTTTCAAACATACAATTACTTACATATTCTGCATAATCACCAGGCATCTCATCTGAAATCTGGAAAATGAAAATAAGAGATTCTTTAGAAATAACAAGAAACTGGCTTTCCTCGAGAAGAAGTCTTGAAAGTTTTTCTTTTTCAGTTTCCTCAACGAATCTTAAGATTGCTGTCAATAATCCTGAAACTAAGACTTCATCATCTCTTCCATACTCTTCATAATCAAAGATAGGAACACCATGTTCTGTTATGATTAAGATTCGTTTGATTAGCACTTACTTCAACTTCCACTTCTGAAATATTCAATAGTTTCGATTATCTCTTCAATATTAGGTCTTTCACTCAATACTTTCTGTCTAGCTATTATTGAATGGATTCTTTTAGGTAAATTTGTTTCTATTGCTAGATTGATTGTTTCTTGATGAAAGACAAAATCATAATGGTAGAGGGATAATAAATAACTATCCAAACAAGCATGTTGTAGTAGCAGAAAAAAATTCGAATCTCCGATTTGGTCCTTTTGTACTGTTTTTGATAACATGAAATCCTTTTTGCTTCCTGATAAAAAAAGTAATCTACTCAAGAAATCTGAATTTTGTTTGTTGAATATTTCAGGAGAACTGAAAACAATGAATCTTCCTCTTCTCTTGAAAGCTGCTAAAACTACTGGTTGATTATCCATTAGAGCAAGAGGGATAAATCGCTTAATCCCACTCTCTTTCATAAAATTCTCACTCATATTTGAATTAATAACATGAGCTTTTGTTATGGTTAAATCGGAACCTAATAAACGAACATTCATTGGTATTTTTGGTAATCCATAAACGAATTTTGATTGAAAAGAAATCCCTATCTCTTTTCTGAATTCCTCAAAAAATCTTCCTAATTCAGTCCAAGGTGGAGAAGGTAATGTTAAAATCAAACAACCCCCTATGTCAATATAGGAAATCAACTCGATGTATTGCTCTTGAGTTAGTTTTTTTCGGGGAAGACTTATGAAAAGAATGTGAGACTTTTCGAGAGTTTTCCGATCTAATCCATGACTCCTTCTCTTAATAATGTTAAACTTCACATTAGCTATCTCAGGATCAATAGAATTAGTAATGACTTTCGGGTTGATTTCTTCATTGAGCGAATAATCTATCGAACAAAGTCTCATCTGTTCTTAATTAATGAAAAACATATAAACATATTGTGGTAGTTAAAATGAGGAAACTGTAGTTCTCTACTCAATAGTTTTGAGTTTTCGTCTAAGGTCTCGTCTCAATTTTCTTGCAGAATTGTTCTCAGGAGTAATTTTCAAAGTTTGTATAACCTCATCATATGCTTCTTGGTATCTTTCTTTTGCATTCAAGCTTATAGCTCTAAGTAAATGAGCTCGAGCAGTCATATGAGGTCTGTCATGTTGTCCTTCCCCAATTTCAGCTAGTACTTTACCTGCATATTCCAATGTCTTATCATAATTACCTTCCTTAGTATACATTAAGGCTAATCTAGACATTAAAACAATATTATTTGGATCTCCTTCTAAGTGATCTTCAATAAGCTTGAAGGCTTCTTCAGTAAGATCTGCAGATTCATAATAATCTATTGCTTTCAACAATAAACTTGGATCTTTTATTCTTTCAAATGACATGGTTTTGTAATAAATGAATAAATACAGTCCTATTGCCAGAAGAAGAGCCACAAATTGCATTATGATTAGAACAATATCTAGTGTTGTGATTATTGACACTATGGAGAAATAAGTCATTCCTAAACTGATTATTGTGAATATTGATATGATAATGTAAAATCTAGTTCCAAAGAGTAACTTGAATCTCTTCTTAAGAAATAATTTTTCATCTTCATCATCTAATTTGATTAAAACTTCAATATTATCTGCTACTAGTACGTGTCCTGCAAACTCAAGAATTGAAATAAAAAACAGAGCTACAAAATTAAAGATTAGTGCTATCAAGAAATCTTTATCCTGATATGCAGGATATCTAAATAAGATGAATAAATAACCCAAAATTATTGATATAAGATGGTAGTTTCTTAATACTTTGATAGATGATAAATGTATCATCCTTTTATAATGAACTTGTTTTGGTAAAGGTCTTCGTCTAAATCTGACAATTCCCCAACTTAAAAGCAATATTCCAATAGCTGGAAAGGAAGCGAAAGCTACAGTATCTTCCGATCTTATATCAGTAAAAGCCAAAATAAGAACTACCAAACAAGCTATGACCATACTTAAATCTTCAGGAGAGAGAGACATTTCTTTATCTGACTTATACATAAACTGCACCAACCTTTCGATATGAATAAAAAGTATATATATTGATAAATTTGACGCATAGACAGAATTTATTTTGTTTGTGGTTTTTCGATTTCTTTTGTATAGTTTTTAGCACTTTTCTGTAACTGTGTTTCTTCTAGAACTTTTGCTAAACGTTCAATTGCATTCAAGTTATGTACCAATGCATCTAACCACGAATACAAATCACCCGGATAGAGTTGAATATTATAGTTCTTACGAAATTCACTAGATATGCGGATGGGGGAATGGCCTAATTTCCTTAGTTCTACTAGTTTTTTCGAAAGGTTAACTTCTCCACAAGTACAAAAAGGTCTATCTGCGCATTTACAAGTAAAGAATTCTTTAGTCCAAATTGCAAATGTGTCTATGATCAGTTTTGTTGGATTCCTTCTTCCCCATCCATGGCCTGAATAAAGGTCAAGAATTGCTCCTGAGAATATATTTGTTGAAATATTTGTTTTTAGAGTTCTTTCTATATCCCCATGCACTCTAGGAACTAAATGAGCAGATCTGAAAGGTTGTATTTTTATGGCTAAAGTTAAAGCAAAATCTTCCTCAATGCTTTTGGATTTTTTCCTTTCAATTTCTTGTACTAAACGGAGAGCATATGCAGGGGATAAAAATGATAAAGAAACAGCTTTTCCTAAATTTGTAGGAATGATTATCATATTTTTTACATCAATCATTTTCATCTTCCGTAATGCCCTCATATTATCAGGAAGGGGACTCGATCTCCCAATAATGTTCGCGAAAATCATTTTATCATCTGAAATACTGACATTTTGGAAAGCAACAATGGTTGCTAAAATTTCTTCCTCTTCTTCAATTGAATCTAGAACAGGATCAACATCTTCTATTGGTTTGGTTAGTAGATCAAAAGCTATTTGCTCCTCCGTTTCTTTTTGACCTGCAAATATTTTTCTCCCCGGTTCAATTAAAAGATAGACCTTTCCTTTATCATGATAACCATATCTTCCTGCTCTTCCTAACATTTGATGAAATTCTGCAACAGATAACCATTCAATACCCATTGCAAGGTTTTCGAAAATAACTGTGGATGCTGGAAAATCTACTCCTGCACCTAAAGCTATTGTTGTTACAACAACAGAGTATCTTCCTTTTTCGAAACCTTTCTCAACAATTTTCCTTTGACGATAAGTTAAACCAGCATGGTAAAAAGCAGATGTTAAACCTTTTTTCTTAAGTTTTTTTGAAACATTCTCACAGTTTCTTCTTGAATTGGTAAAGACTAATGTTTGACCTTTATATCCTGTTTTTGATCTAATTTTTTCTTCATGTTGACAGATTTTGAATAGATGTTCAAATCGTTCATGATCGTTTTCCGTTAGAACTGAATGTCTTTCCAAAGGTATAGGTCTATCTAAATATTCTACTACTTCAGCATTGAGATCCTCTCCTAAAACCTTTGGATTTCCGATGGTTGCAGAGAGATAGATAAATTGAGCTTTGGGAAATAGAGCTTTTAATCGAGAAATCAAACCATTTAATCTAAAACCTCTTTCTTTTGCAACAAGCATCTGTACTTCATCAATGACAATGACACCTATGTCCCCAAGTTCTTTGTTTTTACCATCTCTTAGAATAAAATCAAATGCTTCATAGGTAGCAACAATGATATTGGCTGTCCTAAAATTTTCATCAATTATAGGTTTATGTTCACCTTCAACTTGAATTCTACTCATTCCTACTCTTATAGTAGTTTTTAATTCCAATGCTTTATACCGTTTTTTGAACTGCTCATATTTCTGATTAGTAAGAGCTACTAGAGGAGATAGATATATGAATTTTTTACCTTTCAAAGCTGAGTTTATGCCTGCTAATTCGCCCACAAGAGTTTTACCAGAGGTAGTACCCGCTAATACAAGAAGGTCTTTGTTTCTTAAAAGTCCTTTTTCTAAAGCCAATTTTTGAATTGGAAGAAGAGTCTGAATTCCATCATTAATGAGCAATTTCTTGAATTGAGAAGATAATCGGTCAACTTGACTTACCTTCATTATGTCTTCAATTTTCTTGGCTGGAATAATATCAAAGAGTGTTGAGTCTGGTCTGTTTATAGGATCTTGGTCTGCACCAAAGGAAATATTCTCTAGAACATCATCCAGTTTTCCTTCTCTTTGAGCTTGTTGTTGGAAGAATTTTGTAAGTCCTCCTGTTACAACTAAATTGCTTCGTTGTAGTTCACTTGTTAGTAGATTTTTACTACAGTAATCACAGATACGTTGCCCTTTAAAGTTAATGGAATCGTTATCTAACGCGGTCCATTTGATTCTTTTTGATAGACAAAATGAACAAAGGGGAGCAAGTTTTGGTTTTGATATTTTGAAAGCACGACAATATTCTAGTAATCCTGCATTATCCCAGGGGAGATCTGTATCTGGAATAAGGAGATATTGAGCATCTCTCAAATTTTCAGTAGCAAAACGGGGACGAATGTAAATGTTAGAGCTTCGTCCAACTTTGAGATATTTGTAAACCCTCAAATGATTCCTTTCATACACAAATTGCAATCTTGTATAAGTCAAAGATTTCCTATCCTTACTTGAACCAAGACTAAAATAAATTATGTCTGTAGAACGTTTTTCTTTGTTCCAATTAAAAAGTATAGCAACATAAGGCTTAGGGAGTTTCATCTTAATTCACTTATTCCTAATTCATTTCTCAACCGAAGATTTGATTGATTTTCCACATGTGGTGCAGAATTTGGAAGTTACAGAATTAACTTTTTGGCAATGAGGACATTCTTTATGCAACTGATGACCACAATTTTTACAATATTTTAAGAACGAAACCTCTTTAGAACAGTTTGGACATTTTATTGATTTCTTACTTCTTTGAGTACTTTTTGATTTTGAATCTTGACTAACACTGGTTTGTGGTTGTTGAGGAATTTGCTGTGAAGCTTTGGGAGCTGTTGGACTTCCTAACCAAGAAGGTTTTTCAGGTTGATATGTTGCTCCTGGTGTGGTTCTAGCTTGCTGATCTCCTGTTTCAACTGCAGGTTCAGAAAAAATAATGTCTTCAGCTGTTTTAGGGTCTACATCAATAACATAATCTAAAGCAGATGTTTGTTCCGGAATGGTGATTTTCTTTTTTCTTTGCTTAAGAAGTACAAGAGCTAAATAATCCTTTATCTCATCTTGATTTGACCCACAATGTAGGCAAATTTGGTCTTGTTCTTCAATGTCTTCCCAGCAAGCTAAACACTGCTTCATGAAAATCACTTTTCTAGTCAGCTTTTTCTTAACATGGTCTCTTATAAAACTAGCTTTCAAGCTAAGATATTGTTATTGGAATAATAACTCATAGAAAAGATTTTAATCAAGTTAACTGAACGATATTTGAGATTTATGGCAAAGAAGAAACTGATAAAATGCAAAAACTGTGGAGAAGAATGGCTTCCGACAGATGTTCCAACAAAAAAGGAATGGAATATTGTAAGTCCAATGCCTGATAAACAAGGCAACGTTACTATTACTAGAATGGCGACTTGGGATTGCCCAAAATGTGGTAAAAACAGAACCGGAGCTAAGGGAAAAACCAAAGGTGAGTTTAAAGAAGAGGATACTCCCAAATACAAAATAGAGCATGCTATTAGTTCTGGAGAAAAATTCAATATAGCTGATCTTGCTGAAGAAATAGGTTTTGATAAAGAGAGCATTAAGAAAATAATACCAATGTATCTCAAGAAGAAAAAGCTTAAAGGTAAAATTGATGAGGATTTCTTCATTCCTGGATGAATTTCGTTCTATGCAAAAGTTAAAAGCTGTCTGAATGGCAAAGATTTTTAAATGTTTAAAAAAATCACGCACAGAAGATTAAAAAGGGATTAAGAATGGCATATACAGCATATAACGGGCTCTTAACAGGTGGTTGGCTAACCTTTATGGTAGTAGTATTTTCTATATTGACAATTGCAAGCATTATTTGGTTTATATTGTATGTTGAAATGTCACAGAGAAAGAATTGGAAAATGATTACTCTACTAATTATTATTTGCGCATTAATAACAGCTTTTGAAATCCAGCTCATCCTTCTGAAAATAAATGTGATATTCTGATTTGATGGGTACACATTTTTATTCACTTATTTTTGTTTTTGAACTCATCTCGTTTTCTCACGCCAGAAACGATGAAAAAGTTAAATAATCAGTTAATCGTAGAACATCCAGACAGACTGTCAAATACAAGTGCTAATCAAGAGTGGTAGATATGACACAAGAAACCGTATTCAAGTATATCTCAGCAGATGAAATAATTTCTGTCCTATCTACTACTAGTAAAACAGTAAAAAAGAAACCAAAAGATGATCTTCAGAAGCTTCTGTTCAAGGAACTCAAAGAGAAAAAAATATCCAGTACAAAGATTCGAAATTTCTGGTCTAAAGCATTGAAAAATCAGTTTTTTGAAGAGTTTCAACGTGTTTATTTGTTTACCCCTGTCACAAAGTACGATACTTCGACTAAGCTAAAAAAAGAATTAACTAGCAAGTTCAAGAAATTAAAAGAAGAGAGTGACTTGAAGTTCAGTAATAGTTACATTTCCAAATTGAGTTCATCACCATTGCATTTTGTATATATGTTTGGGTTCAAAGAACTTCAAGATCAAAATGATTTAATGAAGTTGCCTTTGGATTCGCTTATGTTTCTCTCAATTTTACCGGAGTTAGGTGTAGCTATTTGTCCTGCATGTGAGAAGACTAAAAAACATAAGTTCATTGTAGATCTTCTCAAAGCTACTTTTACTAATGTCACCGAACTCAAAGTTAATGCGCTTTTACTTAGAAAATATGCAACACAGGAGACAATAACTAAATTAAGTATAGCTACTCCTCAAGAGATAGCAGGATTTGCTGGACTTGATGTTATTGAGTTTAAAGGACCAAATGTGATGCTAGGTTTGTCTGGTTTGAAACGAAGACATGATGCAAATGTTGAGGTAATTACAAGAGTAGGTCCATTTACAGAAATTGAATCTGGTTCAATAATGTTGAAGTGTGGGAAAGGTACTCATTTTAAAAAATATACGGGACTTATATCACTCCTAAACACCCTTAAGATTGGCTAAAGCTGAATTATATGATTTTTTTTCAAACTTTAATGTAATACCTAAAATATTATAATAAATGAAAAAAACCCCACAGCAGAGCTGATAAGGTTAGAAGTAATGATTGAAATCATACAAATTAGTCGTGGAGGTTCAGGAGGAGTTACAGGAGCGAAAATTCTTGCTGAAGCAGCCATGTATGAAGGTCTAGATGCTCAAGCAATACCAAAATATGGTTCAGAGCGAAGAGGAGCAGCCGTTGAAGCATATGTAAGATTCAATGATGCACCAATTAGAATACATAGTCCCGTTTATGATCCAAACCATGCTATGATATTAGATATTTCATTGCTTGATAGAATTGATATTTCTAAAGTAGACCAAGATGGAGTAATTATAATTAACTCCAAGGAAGTTCCTGAAGAATTGAAAGGAACTGGAAGGAAAGTAGCCTATGTAGATGCAACAGGTATTTCACAAGAACTAGGTTTAGTTCTCAGTGGATTTACTTTTACGAATATGACTATGTTAGGAGCTTTTGTTAGAGGAACTGAATTAATAAGCTTTGAAAACCTAGAAAAAGCAATCAGAAATTATTGGGGAGAACTTGCTCCTAAAAATGTTGAAGCTGCAAAAAGAGCTTACGAAGAAACAAAGGTGGTTAGAGTATGACAGAGGGACCAAGCTTACCAATATTGTATCCAATGGAGGGAGCAGCTGGAAAAACAGGTGAATGGAGAACTTTCTATCCTGTATTGAATCCAGATTTATGTATCAAATGCAACATCTGTTGGAAATACTGTCCAGATCATGCAATTTATCGTGCTGATAGAGAAAAAGATGAACCTATAAGTTATGATTACGATTACTGTAAAGGATGCGGTATTTGCGCTCAAGAATGTCCAAAGGGTGCTATAACTATGGTTCCACAAGGTGAATGAGATGGTAGTTAAACAAGAAACAAAATCTATGACAGGAAATGATGCGGCATCTTATGCAGCGCTATTTGCCAAACCTGATGTTATTGCAGCATATCCGATAACTCCCCAAACGACGATTGTCGAGAATCTCAGCAGATTTGTAGATGAAGGCAAACTTGATGCTGAATTTGTTATTGTAGAAAGTGAGCATTCTGCTCTTGCAGCTTGCATGGGCGCTGCTTGGTCGGGTGTGAGAACATTCACTGCAACTTCATCTCAAGGATTATTGTACATGGCTGAAAATGTCTTCTGGACAGGATATGGTCGTCTTCCAATTATTATGCCTGTAGTAAACCGTTGTCTTGCACCAGGATGGAACATATGGCCAGACTTTCAAGATTCGATGGCTTTCAGAGATGCAGGTTGGATACAGATGTATACTAAAAATAACCAAGAAGTCTTTGATACAACTCTTCAAGCTTTTAAGATTACTGAAAGTAAAGATATAGCGCTCCCAAGTATGCCATGTTTAGATGGTTTTGTAATCAGTCATACAACAGGACAAGTAGATTTACCAGACCCCGAAGATGCTTTTGAATTCGTAGGTCCCTATGATGATCCAGTAATTGAATTGGATGTAGAAAATCCTTGGGCTTATGGTTCGATGACTGGTCCTGTTCAATATTCGAAGAACAGACGAGATTTAATGGTAGCTATGGAGAGAGCTAAGAAAAAAATTGTTGATGTTCATAAGGAATTTGAAGAACGCTTCGGTCGTTCATATGGTAATGGATTGGTTGAACCATACGGAGATGACGAAGCAGACTTGACTTTGGTAACATTAGGAACTATCGGTGATGAAGCTCATGAAGCTATTGACAGATTGAAAGCAGAAGGTCATAATGTCAATGCGTTAAGAGTAAGAACTTTTAGACCATTTCCAGTCGAAGATATAGTTGAATTTGCTAAAAAGAATCATAAGCTTGTAGTTATTGATCGTGCTGCAAGTTTTGGGCATGATGGCCCTCTAAGAATTGAAGTTGAAGCAGTACTAAAAAGACACAACGTTGATACTTCAGTTTCTGGAAAGATTATGGGTCTTGGTGGTGAGGATGTTCCATATTCTGCAATTATAGATTTAGTGAAAAAGGAGCTAAAGGAGTGAGATGATAAAATGCCAGTAACTCAAAAAGATTTAATGATAAAACCAAAAGATGCGTTGTTGAAAGGTCATTTTGCCTGCGCAGGATGCGGTTCTGCACTAGCTTTCCGTCATGCAATAGGTTCAGTTGCAGATAAAGCAGTTTTAGTAGTACCAGCAAGTTGTGCAAGTGTTTATCAAGGATCAGGAAAGGGCGTTGCTTTTAATGTTCCTACAATAAACACAGCTTTTGCTGCAAGTGATGCAGTTGCTTCAGGAATATCTAGAGCACTAAAAAAGAAGGGCAAAGATGACTTGAAAGTTATTGTCTGGGGAGGAGATGGTAGTGCAGCAGATATTGGAATCGCAACAGAGATTGGAGCTTGTGATCGTCAAGAGAATATTCTTCATGTTATGTATTCAAACAATGTCTATGGAAACACTGGTGGTCAAAGAAGTGGAGACACCATGATTGGAGCTCGTACTGCAACTACACCTAAAGGAAACACTACTCCGCGCAAAATGGTCCCCTTTATTATGATGGCGAATAATGCTCGTTATGTAGCTACAGCTAGTGCAGCATTTCTTGAAGACTTTGTAGAAAAATTCCAAAAAGCACTTTCTTTTGAAGGTTTCAAATTCATTCAAATTGATATCAGTTGTCCTCCTAACTGGCGTGCTGATTCTGCTCATTCTATCGAAATTTCTCGTTTAGGCGTTCAGACAGGTATTTGGCCTTTATTTGAGTGGGATCGTGAAACCAATACAGCTATCCTCAGTCGTCCTGGGAAAAAATATGGTGACAAAGCGAATAGAAAACCTATTTCAGATTGGACTAGCTTGCAAGGAAGATTTAGAGGTATCACTGACGAAGAATTAATTGCACTTGAAAAAGACACTGAGAGACAATGGAACTTTCTTAGAAAATTCATGTAATTATGTAAGACAGAATCTTTTCTTTCTTACTCCTCCATTACCCCCATCGATTGTTTTAATAACTCTGATTCAACTTTTTTTAATGACTGACTTGACAGAGACGAATATGTTGGATGAGCTATACCAGTTGATATATGGATTCATAGAAAGTGCTATTCAGCTGAAGAGATTACCGAGACAAGGATGGATTAGGGTTGGTATTTCTCTTTCAGATGTCGAAAGCATCGCTGATCATGCTTATAATACAACCATGCTATCATTACTTCTTTGTGATCTTCATAACGCTCTTTATCCTGAAGAAACTCTTAATACAGAAGTTGTGATGAGAATTGCTATAATTCATGATTTACCTGAATGCCAGTATCAAGATTTTGATAAACAAATAGAAATTCTTCTTGGCCAAGATAAATACCAGCAGTTCAAAAGCCAGTTATTAACAACCGCAAGTACTGAACTTCTCTCTTTAATTTTAAATGAAGAAGTCAAAAAAATGTGGAAAGAATCATTCGTTGAATTGCAAAATAAAGAATCGAAAGAAGCAATGTTTGTTTCATATATTGATAAGGTTGAATTACTAGTTCAAGCTATTTCTTATGAATCTCTTGGGTATCAATCATCACTTTTTGATAATTTTTGGGAAACATCTAGCAAATACCTTGAAAAATGCACTTTTAGTGTCATAAATGACCTTCTACCTATTTTAGAAGAAGAAAGATCACGAATAAGTGAGTAAAACTTAAAATTACAACTTTTCTTCTTAAATACTATAAGCACATATAGGACTATCAATCAATTTATTAAATGGAAAAGTTATAAGATAAATAGGTTTGCAACTATTATTAGGGGATTCTTTAAACATAAAAATTATAGGTAGAAGGTGATTAATTGAGTGGCGCGGATAAGTACCAGGAATTGAAAATATCTCCCTTTCATGTACCATTTCTGCGAGATTTAGGAATCAAAACTGTTTCAATGGTACAGTTTGACATTATTTTTGGTCCTGTGTGTTATATCAAAGAATTGTCCCGATCTATTTTTGGTGAAAAATTGAAAGATGTTAGCTCCCTTGCAGAAATATACACAGGTTTTGCTAGAACTAATGCAGATGTTATTACAAGTCTGGAAGAAAGAGTTGTTATAGGCCGTTATATCACTATACAAGAAGAAGTTGAACAAATAGTTGTTTTGTTATTTGTTTGTGTCCCTTCAGCAAATCTAGATAAGCTTGCTAAATATGCTAGATCCCTTTCTGAAAGAACTCAGGGAAGACCACAATTATTTGATGATGCTTTAACCCAGCTAATAGATGCTGAAAAATCCGCCGCTTATAAAATTCCATTATCCAAGAATGGCAGCACTATGAAAGGATTGGTTATCAATGATAAGTCTGAAGTCACAGGGAATGAATTAAATAATTTCCATGGGTTTTTGTTTATTCCATATCATAAAGGAACGATGGATGGACGATTCTTCCCTAAGATGATAGATGGTAAAAAAATCGAATTTTCACCTCTTTTCAAATTTATTGATATTCAAAAGAATGAAGCTGATCTCAGGGAAGGGGATTTAATAAGTCTTTATTACAAAGGTTTGGAGCTACTAGTTTACAGACATCTTAAGAAAGATGCTTTGATGGTAGGAGCTAAAAAACCTCAAAGCAAAATAAATTACTCTTATCTGGATGATTGGTTTACAATTCTGTTTAACTCTTACATCAATATTCCAGGAGAAAGTAAAGTAAAATCAACTTTAGAAGCTGTTTCATATCTAGATAAAAATATCTCAAAACAACCTAAGAAATTTATTGTAACAGAAATTATGGATTTAATTATAAATTCTGAAGATGATTATCCTGAATTGTCTGAATCACCCAAAAATCTTCAAGAAAAAGGATCGATTACACTTGATCAGAAATTCCAACTTTTTTTGGAAAATCTATCTCTTCTTAAAGGAAATACTTCCATTTATTCAATAAGTCAAGATTTATCTGTACCCATATCTTCAGTAGTAGAATTTATCATTTTCTTAAAATCTAGAGGTTTTGTTGACGTTTACAGAAGAAAATAATTTTTAGAAGTCTAAATATATCGAGTGAGAGTAACGATAGAAATTAAAATACTTATTGCACTTTAATAGTATAAACAATCGAATTGTTAGATTGGTGACCCAGATGAATAAATTCCCTCTTACATTTGAATCTTCTGAAGAAGAAGTATCTAAAAACATCAATAATCTGCTAAAATTGTCCGCATTCAAAGCTTCTGATATGCTAAAGGAAATAGGTGTTTATGAAATTCTGAATCGTCCTAGATCACCAGAAGAAATCTTTCACATGTTAAATTTCAATTCATTGGATGAAGAATTTGTTAAGATTTTTGATTTACTAGCTAATCAAAAATTATTAACTAAACAAGGTGAATTCTATGGTGACAGTCCAAGAAGAGAATATTTGGAATTAACTTTCAAAGATGATATTAAAGCACTAAATAACGGACTTCTTTCTCCATTCATCAATTTCTTTGATAATTCGATTCAAAAATACAAAGCAATATTAAAAGGCGAACAAGGCAAACTCCCCGAAAAGGATCTTATACAAACTTTAGATTCCTTGCATAGTACAGAATTCTTCTTTTTAATAAGGGATTTATTTTTCAAAAGTCTTAAGCTTCGAATGCCTTTATTTGACATCAAGGAAACAATACAAGTTTTGATTTGGGGGAATGGTTCTGGTTATAATTCGCTACATTTTGCAGATTTCTTCGGAGAAAAAGTTAGCATTCTTAGTGTGGAACCTACTAATTCGCTTTACAGATGCAATGTACTACAAGACTTATATGAAATCTATAATGTCCAATTTGTTGAAAGAGAAGAGCTTCAACTTTCTGAAATTAAGGATTCAATAGATCTTTATCTCGGATCAAAATTCGTATTCCAGAATGACTTGAAAGAATATATTCAAACTTTACAAGATGTACTTCAACCTGATGGATATTTCGCTTTCCAAATGATTCCTGAACTTTCCTTTGCTTTAGATTGGATATTAAGTATTTATGGATCTTATTTCTTCAATTTGGAAAAAGATTCTCATATGGCAAATCTAAAACATCATGGGATATCAAGAGAAAAATATATCGGATTGGATAATAGTTTTGTATTAATGCGGAAAACGTAAAAAAAAGAGAAGTATTATTTTTTCTTCTCTATAGGAAGTTCAGATTTTTTAGCTAATTCAGGTACAATCTGTAAGAATGGTAGTATCGCATTGGCTATTGAAGAAAAAGCATCTTCCTTGTTTCCTGTTATTATCATTTTGTCTATTTCCAAATTCTGATAAATTTCTGGCAGTTTTTCTATTATCATTTCTTGGAATAAACGACTATCAGCTTTGGCTAGAGCTTCTATTCTCTTAAGAATACCTTCTGCTTCAGCCATTTTAGCTTCTCTAATGGCAGCAGCATCACCCCTTGCTCTAGATTCCATTTCAAATTGTTTAGCTTCAGCTAATTGTTTGATTTTTTGAGCATCAGCTTTGGCTTCAATTTCTATTTTTGTTTGATAGGTTCTTGCTTCAACTTCTGTTCGTTTCCTTTCTAATTCTTGAACTGCTATTTCCTTATCCTTTTCTTTAGATTCAACTTCTAAACCGACTTCTTGCTGTTCAACACCTACTTTTCTACTAACTTCTAAATCTCTAATTTTAGTAATTTCTTCCATTTCGGCGTTTTTTAATCGTGCGAGTTTTTCTTGCTCAATCTTCATTATTGCACTCACATTTGCTTTAAGACTTGGATCAATGATTTCAATATCTCTGATTTCACAGCTTTCTACAAGCATACCCCAATCTTTGGTTAAGGAATATAATTCCTTAGTTACTGCTTCAATAATTGCTTGTCTGTCTCGAATGATTTTTTCAAGAGCCATGTTCGCACATGTTGTTCGAATAATACTTTCTGCTGCATTTTTAATGATGTTTTCAATATAGGCATCAGAGGCTTTATCCCAAGAAGTTCTTGAGAAAGCTACCTCTGGATCAATTACTCGCCAGAAGACAAAGGCGGTAACTGAAATCTCTTGGAATTCTCTAGACAATACTTTTTCTTTAGCTTCTAAAAAGGTTGATTGTGTTGTAACTGGTACCACACGAACCTCATCTATCAAAGGCATTATTACAGCTTTCCCTCCAATTCCAGCTTTGATGACTTTACCGTTTCTGAAATGTATCATGTAAACATCTGAAGTAAATTTCCTATAACGAGATGCATAAAATAATACGAATAGTACAAAAACTACTGCTAATCCTACTGGTATCCATATCCACCATATCATTTCATTCTGACCCTCATTTCTTAGGTGTTTAAAATACTAACATGGATGCTTTTTAATCTATCTAAATGAAGATTTTTGTAGTTTTGCACTAAAAAACTATCTCAAAAACAAAAAAAGAGCGGATTTCAGTTGTTATCTACCAAATAAACACCCTTCTTTACTGCTACTATTCTTACAGTCTCTTCTCTCTCATATCTTTTATAGAAATCAAAACTTTTAGCAGGTAATTTTTGTACACCCAAACCTTCCCCTAAATCTACGTGAATCATTCCACCTTTTGAATCAACTGCAACAAAAACTTTTCCTACTTTTCCAATTAGTTGGACTCCCCTGACTATTGGTTTAACTGTTGTTGCTGAAATTCTTCTCCAAACATGTGTTATCACTAAAGCAAGTAGATAGGGGGAAATAACAATTATTACAATGCGGAAAATACGTAAG
This sequence comes from Candidatus Heimdallarchaeota archaeon, assembly GCA_019057375.1. GTDB lineage: Archaea > Asgardarchaeota > Heimdallarchaeia > Heimdallarchaeales > Heimdallarchaeaceae > UBA460. The sequence continues at coordinate 14,749 of DXJF01000113.1, read as the reverse complement.
CCTATACTTGAAGAAGGTATTTTCAATGTTGATAAACCTAGTATACCAAACATTACTGAATAAGTAGATAAAATAAGAAAAATTGGCGCAGATGAGTGTGTAATATCCTTTATCCCATCTGCATGAACTGCAGAGAGATCTGAATCTACATCATGATCCAAAGTAAAATCTTTGTGTAATGTGATATCATGATCTGCTGAAACATCATGGTCAATAGATATATCGTGGTCTACCGAAATATCATGATCTGCTGAAACATCATGGTCAATAGATACATCTTGATCGATTGAAATATCATGGTCGACTGACACATCGTGATCGATTGAAATATCATGGTCGACTGACACATCGTGATCAATGGATACATCATGGTCTACCGAGATGTCATGATCTGCCGATATATCATGATCCCCTGTTCCCAAAGCATGCATTAAGCTCTGAAAATTAAATACAAATGATAGAAAAACAAAGATTCCTCCTGCAATTAATAGACCTATAGCTAGATAAAATAGAACATTTTCAAATCCTGATATGAAAGATTCAAATGTCATTCGGTCCCCTACTCTTTATTCTTCAATCAAGAATAATTTATACTTACAGTCTTAAAAACCTATAGAAATCAATTGAAAAACAATTCTTATATTCCTTGGATGTAATGATTAATTGCTGATAGAGATGAAGAAAGATACTGATTTTGAAATTTGCAGGAAAGAACTTATTGAATCAGGAACTAATTTTGAATCTCACCAAATAAACCAAAAAGTAAGAACAAACATCAGTCAAAAAATTAAATCAAAGATAGAAACCATTCAAGAAATATCTAGAAAATTGAACTGCTCTATAGGTATAGTTGGTGGTTTTGTAAGAGATTTGCTTCTTGAAAGACAATCTGAAGATGTTGATTTCCTAGTTTTCAGAGGTGATTTCCATAAATTAACTCTAACAATCGCGGAGACTATGGGAGCAAAAATTGGTAAGATGAGTAATAGAACCCTCACAACACAAGTTAGATTTTCCGATGAAGTAGTATTTGAATTCAACTCAACTAGGAAAGAAAGGTATGAGTATCCTTCCCGAGTGCCTATAGTAGAAAAAGCATCTATTGTAGAAGATTTGCAGAGAAGAGATTTCACTATAAATGCTCTAATAATGTTTGAAGATTTTTATATAGATCTTTTTGATGGAACAGCTGATTTACAAAATCAACTTATACAAACAACTCGAGAACCTGATATTGTTTTTCATGAAGACTATCTGAGAATTTTTAGAGCAATAAGAATTGCATGCAAGCTTGGTTTTACACTTAGTTCTGAAATCAAAAAAGGAATAAGGAAAAATGCAACAAATTTGTTGGACGTTCCTAAAGAAAGAATCCTCCAAGAACTAAAATTGTCCTTCAGTTATGCTCCAAGTAGAGCTTATAGACTGATTAGGGACTTAAAGATACTAGAAGTTTTGTTTCCTGAAGTGAAAAATATTAAATTGAGCTCTCAAATTTTTAGTACAAAAGATACATGGACGAAACTTGAAGAGAAAATAAGATTTCTAGAGATCAAAGGTTCAGCAAATGTTAATCTCTTCATCGCTATGATTTTAGTAGAAATTGCATCTGAAAAATCTTCAGAAATGGAAGACAGAGATCTAGTTCAGGATGCAAATGAAATCCTTCAAAAGTATAAATTTTCGAACAGAGAAAGAACAGAAATAGTAGCTTACATTAGTTTTCGTAATTCTCTGATGGATCTAATAGAAAATCCTCCACAAGACTTTGAAATTAGAAAGATGTTAAGAGAACAAAATGATTTGATAGATAACACTATATTACTAACTCAAGCAGAATTATCTACTAGAACCGAGAGTTTAGATCTTGATTCTCTCTTAGATCGTATTACTATGTTGAGGGATAGAAAGGACTTGATATTCTTTGAACCTGAACTAAATGGTCATGAAATAAGAAAGATTTTCAACGTTAAAGGTGAGAAAATAGGTTCTATCAAATCAAAACTTGTTGAGGCAATAATGAAAGGAGAAATTAAAAATAAGAGAGAAGATTGCATTTCATATATTAAGAAAAATATGTGATTTAGAATTGTAGTTATTCTTCTAATCCATAGTGTTTTAGATATTCATGGTAATTATCCACTGGCATGAGAGAATAAAATGCTCTTTCTACAACTTCATTCAAAGCAGGATGAATATGCATGCCTTCTGTAATTGGTATCAAAGATTGATTGGGAGTATACATTAAATTAATAATTTCCTGAATCAAAATTGAAGCATAAGGACCGATAATGTGAGCACCAAGAATTCTTTCTGTATCAAATTCTACTAGAACTTTCACGAAATAATCTTCAGCAGCCATAGCCTCTCCCTTAGCTGTATCTTGATATCTTTGTAAACCTATCAGAATCTTATCTTTCCCTAGAAATTCAATAGCTTCTTCTTCTCTCAATCCTACAGAAGCAACTTCAGGATAAGTAAAAACTGCACTTGGGATTGCATGATAATCAATTTCCATTTTTCTTTTCAAGATAGCGTTATAGAAAACTACTTTTGATTCATAGTTTGCTGCATGCTTGAAAAGATATTTTCCATTTGCATCTCCAAAAGCCCATATGCCCGGCTTAGATGTTTCTAGGTGATTATCTACTTTAATCCAACCTTTCTCATCAATCTCAATTCCACTTTTTTCAGGTTTTAGGATATCTGATAACGATTTGCGACCTGCTGAAATTAGAATATCATCAGCAATAATAGTTTTCTTTTCATCACTTGAGATGTTTCTAGCAACTACAGTTACCCTTCCATCTGTAGATTGATTGACTTCTATAACTTCATGATTTGTATGAATTTCCATATGTGTTGAGAGTTCTTTTTCAGCTAATTTCCCAACTTCTGGTTCTTCTTGAGGGAGAAATTGAGGATTTCGTCCAAGGATAGTGACTCTTGTTCCCATTGCAGAAAAGAAATGCCCATATTCAGCAGCAATATATCCTCCTCCAACAATTATTAAACTCTCAGGTTTTTCTTCCAATTGCAGAATGGTTCTACTTGTATGATATTCTATATTCTCAAGATTCTTAATTTGTGGAATATGTGGGGTTGATCCTGTACAGAGAAAAATAAGATTGGATTTAATAACTTCATCTCCAACTTTGAGAGTGTAGTCGTCTATAAATTCAGCAACTTCTGGATAATAATCCAATTCTTGAGCTGAAGAAAGTCCCTTTCTTATTTGATCAATGTCATGGTTAATAATAGTCCTCATTCTTTTCATAATTCCAGTAAAATCAACATTTTTTATTTCAACATCAATGTTCAAGTGTTTAGCTTTCTCTATCTGTCGAACAAGTTCTGCAGGATAAAGTATCAGCTTGCTTGGTATACAACCTCGAGTTAAACATATACCTCCCGGTTCATCTTTATCAATCACTGCAACCTTTGCATGATGATTTTGACGTAAAAATGGTTCAACAAGATTCATCGCAGAACCAGTCCCAATAACAATTAAATCATACTCTTTCAAGAAAATCACTCATTCAAAACTAGTTTCTTGAAGTTAATATATATTTGTGATTTACAAAATAGAGCTAAATTAATAAGGATGCAAGCTAAACCATCAACAAAAATTCTGAATCAGTAATGTGATTTGAGTTAAGATGAAGCCTTCAAAGTATTTACTATGTATTTGTACTATATTACTACTACATGGTTTTGTGATAAACGTTTTTTCTTCTATTTCACCTGAAATCACATCTGATGTAGGTCTTCTAAGAAATCAAAAAATTGCAGATTTTACCTTTGACTATATACCAGTCCTAGAAATTATAATTACTTCCAACGAAGATTTAGTTAGTTTTTCGTCAGAAGGTACAGGCACTAAAGAAAGTCCCTACATCATAAAAGACTATGTAATAACTGGTCAAGGAGTAACTTATGCAATATATATAACCAATGTGTCAAAGCATTTTACGATTGAACATTGTAGAATTGTATCAATTTATGGTGTGGTAATCCAGAATCTTCCCGATATTCAAATTAATATTACGAATAATCTCATTGCTCAATTTGACACATTTTATCCTATTGAAATGCTAACAGGAATTCAGATAACCAACTGTGAAAATATAGTTATTACAAAGAATGACATAGAATCTAATTTTAGAGGAATAGACATTAGTTATTCAAATAATGTAATTATATCCGAAAATACTGTTAATGGGAGAATGGGAATTGAATATTTAGGTACAAGCTTTTCAGGAATTACCCTAAGAGAATCAACAAACTGCACAGTTTCCAGCAATGAGTTTGATAAGGGTGGTATTGAAGTTGAGTCAAGTTATGAGCGATTACAAACACTAACATTAGATAACAATACTATGAACGGATTAGAAATAGGGTATTTCGCAAACATAAATAACACAATTGTATCTAGTTCAACATATTCACAAGTTATTCTATTCAATTGTAATAATGTGACAATTAAGAATCAGAATTTCAGAAAAGCATTTTATGGGATTTATAGTTTTTTCTGTATCAACTGCATTTTTTCAAATAACGAAATCAAAGAGGGATTTTGTGGGATGAAAATTAGTGATTCCAGCAATATTTTGATTGAATATAATTTATGCAATGAGAACCATTTTGGAATTCTGCTGGAAAGGTGTGATAATTCTGAAATTAGAGATAATCAATGTTTCAATTCTTCTAGTATGGCTGGAATAATAAACTCTGATTCAACCAACACACTAATTCAAAATAATAATTGCTCAAATAATCAATGGGGAAGTGGAATTCGAGATGATGGAGATAATACAACCTACATCAATAACCAGTGTAATTATAATCGTGTTGGAATTCAACTTACTGATGTTTCGGAATGTAGAATTTTCAACAATACAATTAGTTACAATGATGTTGAAGGAGGGATATTAGTTAAAGTAGGACAAAAAGTAATTATCAGCTACAATTTGTTTCTAGAGAATGGTGGTTATGCCATTGTTTTGAATGCTGGAACTAGAGATTGCATTATTCACCATAATAGTTTCGTTAACAATAAGATTCCTTCCAATGGAAATAGTCAAGCTCAGGATCAAGGGACAAAAAATTATTGGTATCATCCTGATACACTTGTTGGTAATTATTGGTCAGACAAAGGCTTGAAAGGAAAGTATTCAATCGACGGTACAGCAGGTAGCTATGATTTTTATCCCCTAAAGGATCCAGTAGTTTTACCACCTGAAGAATATCCCTTAAAGACTCCCTTTCCTTATATGGCTTCTATCTTAACAATTGTAATATTGGAATCATTGCGAAGAAAAATAGTTCGAAATAAGACACTTTAAACCATGTTTTTAGGATCAAGAATATTATCTAAATCATCTATCTTGATTTCCTCTTCTTGTATGACTTCTTTTAACGTCTTACCGGATTCATATGCTTTCTTAGCTATCTCAGCAGCTCTATCGTAACCAATAATTGGCACAAGATTTGTCACGATCATCAGATTCTCTTTTAAATGCTTTTCAATCTGTTTTTGGTTAACTTTCAGATCTTTTAGGCAATTATTTGTAAAGGAATTTATTCCATTTGAAAGAAGCTGAATAGATTCAAGTATTGTTGAGATAATTAGTGGTTTTGTGACATTCAAATCAAGAGTACTTCCAAATCCTTCAGCAAAAGTTATTGTTGTCTCATTTCCAATAACCTGAAGACATACTTGAATCAGCATTTCAGATTGTGTAGGATTAATTTTTCCTGGCATGATAGAAGAGCCTGGTTCTTCTTGGGGTATCAATAATTCTCCTAAACCAGCTCTTGGGCCACTACTCATCCATCTAATATCGTTAGCTAGTTTCATCAGTGTTAATGAAAGTGATTTCAGAATACCACTTAGTTTTACAAACACTTTATGTGAAGCCATTCCTTCTGCTTTAATAGGATTCGAACGAAAGTCTATTTTTGTTATCTCTGATAGTTTATGTGTAGCTATCTCTCCAAATTCTTCGTGTGTATTGATTCCAGTACCTAGAGCTGTACCACCTAGTGGGATTGCTGTTAATTCTTCAATAATTTCCATAAAATTCTGTTCTTCAGAAGTAAGCTGTTTAAGATAAACAAGAAATTCTAAAGACAAAGGTATGGGTACAGCGTCTTGTAAATGAGTTCTTCCAACTTTTATTATATCTTTAAATTCGTCGATTTTTTGTTTAAGAACAGAAACAATCTCTCTAATAGCTGGAAGCAACCGTTTATGTATCTCTTCAATAGAAACAAGATGCATTGCTGTTGGAATAACGTCGTTTGAAGATTGCCCCTTATTCACATGATCATTTGGATGAACAGGATGTTTTTTACCTAACTCATGACCTAGAATTTCATTAGCTCTATTTGCTAATACTTCATTCATGTTCATGTTAGTTTGAGTTCCAGAACCAGTTTGAAAAATGTCTATTGGAAACTGATCTAACAGCTTATTTTCGTGAGTAATCTCAACTGTTGACTGGAGAATTGCTTTTCCTATATTCTGATCTATTAGGTTTAATTCTAAGTTGGTTTGAAGACATGCTTTTTTGATTTGAGCTAAAGCTTTGATAAAAGATTCTGAAAATCTTCTTCCACTTATTTTGAAATTTTCTATTGCTCTTTGTGTGCTGATTCCCCAATAAACATTTACTGGAATGTCTAGCTCACCTAAGATGTCTTTCTCTATTCTAGTTTTGTCATTCATTTTTTGACCACTTTTCTCTAATATCACTAATAGCTGTTCCAGGTCTTACTCCCTTTGGACAAACACGATTACAGACAAAATATTTTTCACATGCTGGTACGGCGTTTTGTTGCCACACTTTATCTAATATTTCTTGTCTGTGTTCTTCTGACAATCGATTATCTGCAACGAAACGATTTGCTTTGGCTAGAGCAGTTGGACCAAAATATTCCTTGTTAGTAGCATTAACAGGACATGCCCAACACAGACCACAAGCGATACAATTAATTAAATGCTCTATTGATTTAGCGGCATCAGAACTCTGATGGGATTCAGGTGCTTCATCATTCCATTCTCTTGTGAAATAAGGTTCAACTTCTCGATAGAACTTCCAGAAAGGTTCCATGTTTACTACTAAATCTTGAATGATCTCCATATTAGGTAATGGTTCAATAAGTATCTCATTCTCCTGATCCCAATCAGAGATTTGTCCAAAATTAAACTCTGGAAGCTTAACTGGTTTCTTTTTGGTTTTAACGGCAGTTATCTGCGTTCTACACGCAAGCTCAGGGACTTTATCTACAGTCATACCACAGCTACCACAAATCGCTCCTCTGCAGGAATATCTGAACGCAAGTGTTGAATCATAGTTATCTTGAATATAGAAGAGTGCTTCTAGAATTGTAAGACCTTTTCTCTTTGGAACTTCGAATCTTTCGTATCTACCTTTTTTTTCTTCTGAATCCTTTCTAAATATTAGGAATTTCTGCATTTCTACCATTAATATACACGCTCCTTTACCTCAAATTGACCAAGTTTCACAGGTTTAGTTTCTATTTTTAATTTGCCTTCTTCATCTCTTGTAACCATAGAATGAACGAGAAATTCTTCATCATTACGGTTTGGAAAATCTATTCGAGAGTGTGCTCCTCTACTCTCTTTTCTCCACAAAGCTGCAAAAGCAGTAATTTCTGCAATATCTAGCATATTTCTAAGCTCAAGTGTTCTGATTAAACCAAAATTATATATCCCCTTAGAAGTGGAAACTTTTACGTTTCTAAACTCTGTTTGCAATTTATCAATTTCTTCATATGCTTCTTTGAGCTCATCTTCTGTTCGAAAAACGCCAACTTTAGTATCTAAAGCTATTCCCATTGCATTTTGAATCTCAATGGGTTTCTTACCTAAGCTGTTATCCCATTTCTCAAGAAGTTCTTCGATTTCTTTGATAGCTTTTTCTTCAGCTGCCATTACTCTGATTTCTTCCTGCAACTTAGGCAAACCTTTCTCTAACATCAACCTCCCAACGTGCCTACCGAAAACTGCTGTTTCAAGCAAAGAATTTCCTCCTAATCGGTTAGCTCCATGAACAGATATGCAAGCTGTTTCTCCAACTACATACAGACCTGAAAGTATAGTTTCACATATATTCCCATCAGATTTCGTACCAACACCACCCATTGAATAGTGTTGTCCTGGTTGAACAGGAATTGGTTCATTGATAGGATCGACACCAGCAAAATAGATAGAAATTTCTCTTATTCCCGGTAATCTTTCTCTAATTCTTTCTGCACCAAGGTGTGTTAAATCTAAATGAACATAAGCATCTTCAAATCCTCGTCCCTCTCTGATTTCTGTTTCAATAGCTCTAGCAACAATGTCTCTGGGAGCTAATTCTTTAGCATTAGGTGCAACATCTAACATGAACCTTTCTCCAAGATTGTTGTAGAGTAATCCACCCTCACCTCGAGCCCCTTCAGTAATCAGAATATTAGTTCCATATAGGGTTGTAGGATGGAATTGAACAAACTCACCATCTTGCATAGGAATCCCTGCTCTAAAAGCAGCACCTACACCATCTCCAGTACTGATAATAGCATTAGTAGAACGTTTGTAGATTCTACCAAATCCTCCTGTAGCTAAAATGACATAACCTGATCTAAAAACAACTAATTCCCCAGAAGCCATATCTAAAGTCAATATGCCAGTTACTTGATCATCAATTTTTATTAGATCTATTAGGAAAAACTCATCAAAGAATTGGACATTCTTATGAACACATTGTTCGTAAAGGGTGTGAAGTAGAACATGACCTGTTCTATCAGCAGCATAGCACGTTCTTGGAAAACCCGCTCCTCCAAAAGGTCTTTGTGCTATAAGGCCAGAATCTAACCTAGAAAATGGTGCCCCCATGCTCTCAAATTCAACTACAATTTTGGGTGCTACTTCGCACATTAGTATAACTGCATCTTGGTCAGCTAGGTAATCTGAACCATAGACTGTATCATAAGCATGTTTTTCAGGAGAATCATCATGTCCAGCTTCAGTATTTCCCAAAGCTGCATTAATGCCTCCTTGTGCAGCCCCTGAATGACTCCTAACTGGATGAACTTTGCTGACAACAGCAATCTTCCAATGTTTGGAAAGCTCTAAAGCTGCTCGTAAACCACTCAAACCTGCTCCAACTATAACAACATCGTATTCTTCTATTTTCATGATTTAACCTACAAAGGTATTTTACCAAGAAAACTAATTTTGTTATTCAATTTTAACTTTGTGCCAATAAGGAAAGTTAAATGTTTTTTACACTATAAAATTCTTCTAGATACAGCAACAGTTTCCAGAAAGATTAAAATCGATATAAATCATTCCACAAATAAGAGCTAGAGTTGTTTCAATGATTAGTCAGTCTAGAATATTTTCTTTAGCAAATGTTAATATTAGTGTAATTGTGAAGTACATTTTGAAGATACGCTGGGGAAATGTTATCTTTCACTTGGGGTGTGAAAAATGACTGAAAATAACAACTACAATATGGAAGAAATGTTAACAACCTTAGAGAGTTATGTTCAACAAGCAAAGCTTAACAGAATTAAGGGAGTTCTTGAGAACTATGTGAAGGAATGGGAAGTTAAAGCGAATGTGATAATACCAACGAGGATAACATATCCAAAGCCAATCTTCCTATATCTGGAAGAGTTAAACGAAATTCCAATGGAGGTCTTTGATTGGATAAGTGAATTCAGCAAATATTATGATCTGAAGTATGTCAACTTAAGGGGAAATTTGTTTGCACTGTACATCTACAAAGATTTTGATAGACGAGAAGAGAAAGGAGAAAAGGAAGCTTCTTTGTACGAGATCTATGAGCGAGAAAGGAAGTCAATATTTCAGAGAGAAGATATCAAAGAAGAAAGTGTATATGATTACAAATTCAAGAAAGGAATAACTCCTCTAGTAAGTGGGGAAAGAGATCGAAAAACAAAATCACTTGAAAAAGATAACAAAGAATATGAATGATTTCGTAGGTGAAACAATTTTAGCACATTTAATGATGATAATTTTTAGAAACTAAATAATATTCTAGAAAAACTACACATTTGTAAAGTAAAAACTACACTTTTCTAAATATTAAGTAATAAAAGAGTCTAATGTACCATATAATATGAAAACAGATGATAAAAACAGGAAAAATCAACATTCATAAAGATCGGAAAATTGAAAAAAGGATTGAAATCAAGAAAAAACTAGAGAGAGAAATAGAAGAAATATTAGGTAAACAAATAACTGTAAACAGTTATAATAAAGACGGAAGTTACCAAGCAGAAAGAAAATCAATTTTTCGAAAGGACAGAAGAAAGTAGAAAGTGTTTATGAATGCTTATACAAATAGCTCTTGTTCATGATTAGATCATCTGTAATTATCTTCACAATTGCAGGAATAGTGGGAATCACTTTAGCAGCTATAGGTTTTAAATTTTTTATTTCGTTCTTTAGTGGAATGGGAGTAATGATACTTGGTATACTTATAGAGGGTATTATCATAAGTAGAAAGAAGAAAAAAGAAACAAAGCTTAGCAATAAAATTGCGAATTAGCTATTTTTATGCTAAGTTAAAACAAAGTTTTTACTAAAAATTCACTTTAAATAGTTTTCGGAAATATCTAATTCTTTAAAACCCTTATAATTGAAAATATTAAACTAAAAGGCGCTCTAGTTTGATAAATCGATTAGAGCATATTTTTTTGGTCATCGAAACATTTATATATGAGATTTTGGTTAAAAAACTGCGAAAGATTTAAAAAGAGAAGTGTCGGGATATTTGGAAGGGTTCTCTCTTATTTTATGAGGTTGAAACATGAAATAGTGTTGGGATTCGCACCAAGCAGCTAGCATTAAGTGTGTAATGTTAAACGTTAAAATCATTGTAATGCGTAAGAATAATACTACTCTGTTTAGTTTTTCGTTAATCATATAACAGACAATTCATTGTAGGTTGATACAAGAATGAGTAAAAAACAGGATAAAACATCACTAAGAGACGACGAGGAAGATATGGAGTGCCCTGAATGCGGTAGTATAGATGTTATTCTGGATGAGACTAGAGGAGAGCATATTTGCAGAAATTGTGGAACAGTTGTCGAGGAAAAGCTAATTGATGACGGTCCAGAATGGAGAGCCTTTACTGCTGAAGAAAGATCTAAGCGCAGTAGAGTGGGATCGCCTACCACAATTACAATCCATGATAAAGGTCTTTCAACCCAAATCGGTTGGGAAGACAGGGACGTCTATGGTAAGAAGCTTTCACCCAAACGAAGAGCTCAGATTTACCGTCTCAGAAAATGGCAAATCAGAACAAGGGTTCATAGTTCAATAGATCGAAACCTTGCGTACGCCATGTCTGAATTAGACCGTTTATCTTCACAACTAGGTATTCCACGAAGTGTGAATGAAACCGCTGCAAATATTTATCGCAAAGCAATCGAAAAAAGATTAATTCGTGGTCGTTCCATTGAGGCTATGATTGGTGCAACAGCATATGCAGGAGCTCGCATTCGCCGTGTTCCACGAACACTAGATGAAATAGCTCGTCATTCAAGAATTTCTAAGAAAGAACTTGGGCGATGCTATCGATTAATAATTCGAGAATTAAACATTAAAATCCCGCTAGCTAATCCAACTGACTATATTGTTCGTTTTGCAGCAGAATTGAGACTAAGTGGTAGAACTGCACGTAAAGCTGTTGAACTACTTAACAGAGCAAAAGAACATAACTTGACAGCTGGGAAAGATCCAACAGGTCTAGCAGCAGCTTCAATTTATATCGCTGGAATTACTGAAGGAGAGAGAAGAACTCAGAGAGAAATCGCTGAGACTGCAACTGTAACTGAAGTGACAGTACGTAATCGTTACAAAGAGTTAGTACGTAAACTCAAAATCGAAGTTACTATTTAACTTCCTCTTCATTTTTCTTTTATTTTTCAAATTTAGCTATATAGTCTTTGTAGACTTTATTTTCACTTGCGTAGATAGATAACTCCAAGATACTCCTGTTATTAATAAACAGATTATTGAGAGAATTTGAAGGGAAGGAAAATACTCTATGGGATTTCCTCCCAACTGAAAAACAAATTCAATTATTTCGAAAATTGGATAAAGTAATGAAAACATAAGCAGTATCCATTTTACTCTTTTATGTAAATCAGTATGTAAGAAAGTTATAACTACTATCAATCCAAATAAAAGGATATTTGGTATATATGATAAAAACATAGTCAAATTGAAGTATCCCCAAGTTATAGAATACTGAACAACGAAAATGAGTTGCCAGAGAAATAAAGCAGTAATTGTAAATGTAAAACCAACTGATATATACTTCAGCGTTCTCATCCATTTTTTACCACTTTTTATAGTTAGAAGTGTTAAAGAAAATAGAAGTAATATCATTGATATGAATAACAATTCTATTCCATATTCAAAAATGTCAGATCCAAACCAAGGAGGTAATAGGAAATCAAGCCATATAAGAATTTTAGCAATTCCTAATACTAGAATTGTTGATGACAAGAAAGTTAGTGTATTAGTCTTCAAATCTCCAAAACTTGTTACAATATACAGGATACAGAAGATAAAGACAAGAGCTGATGATTCAATAATTATCATCAAAAACTGAAACTCTATGTAGAATGATAGAATTCGCAAAACGATATAGGGTATTATTATTGCAGAGATAACTATTTTCTTAATCACGCTATATTTTTCTAAAACCAAAAAGATCAATGTAATAAGCAGAATACATGATGCTACTACTGCTATGGTGGCAAATGTTTCATAACCAAATGTAAAGATGAAATTTGATAATTCCCTAATGACTAAAATGTCTCCAAAAATTGCCAGTATAGAATAAGCTGTGTTAACTAATATCATCGCTAAACTAATTATTTGTATTATTCTTTTTTCTTTCACATCATCAGATTTCATAGCTTGCACGAAGAAAAAAGATCCTAAGAGAACAAACAGAATTGGAAAAAACGCTTCCTTGAAAATAGTATAAAATATGACCATCACAATAAGTGTCCAAAAACCAACAGATTCGTATATTGCAAATATATTGATGATTATTCCATACACAGAATTAACTAGGAAAGCACTAATAGCTGTAAATAGCAGAATTTGAAAAATAGACATTGAAATATTATATTTTCTCATCTGAATCTCGGAAACTCTCTATATAACTAAGTTAAAGCTAATTTTAAATTTTGTTCCTTATTAGGAAGTTTTTCACTTTTTTTGCTTCTTCCTATAAAAGATTGAATTATGAAAGACACTCCTAAAAAGAATAAGAATGAAATTGCTAAATAATAATCAAAGCTAGATGATCCAATCCAATTAAGAATCCAAGGAGCATCAAAACTAAATCCATACAAGACGAGTTCGTAAATTGAATAGCTTAAACTTATAGGTAAAATCAGCAAGTTGTATTTATTTCTTCTATTATTTAGTATAAACAAAACAAAAAAAATACCTAAAATGCTGAAAAACAAGATATAATTAATAAGTACATTGAGCATCTGAAATTCAAGAATAATTAAAATAACTCCCCATCCATCAGTTATTTTTGCTAATACAATTGAATAAAACAGAGAACAACTTGCTAAAGCAGTAGATACAATAAGTAGGATGAAAATAATTGTTAGAACAACTTTAATTTTAAAGGAAGTTTCTTTCACTAAAAGTAAAATTGATGTCATTATCAGTAGGATTAGTGAAAGTGCAGTTTTCTCTGCACCAAAAATATAAACTACGTCCAAAAAAGAACTTCCTATTTCGAATTCATCCAGAAGTACAATTGTCAAACCTAAAATAGCTAAAACAAGAATAAAAGATGCAAAGATCCTAAAAGCTATGATTATTCTTTTACTTAGTTGAGGTTCGGTCTTTAGAGAAGTCATATAAAAATCACTTCAATTGCTAGGCGACGCACACAAATTTATTAATTTTTCTCACTTTTTCCAAAGAATTTAATGATGAGTAGTTATCACCTAGTCACCTAAGACTAGATGGTTGAGAGTCTTTTATAGAGGTCATTGTGGGTCAACACTCACTCTACGCGGATACATCACGTATCCTCCTACCCCGTTCACACTTCGCTTAGGTAGTGCTTTCGGATCGCTTTTGATTAAGATATTATACGCTGCATTGACATCAGCATTAATAAGAGAACCTTGAGCAGATTGAAACATACCTCGAGTGACTCTTCTTCCAGCATATTTTGTTCTTTTTCTTGGAAATTCATTATCGAGGAAACTAGATTTTGAGGTATAGTCTTCAGGGATAATCTCAACCTTGATCCTATTTTCAGCAGCTTTGTAACATAGTTGTTTGATAATTTTCATGAACGGGATAGCTACAAACATTTGAGTTACTTTCTTCTGAAAATGAACCATCTGTTTCCATTTTGCATTATACCCTATGATGACCTCTTGTAAATTTAGTTCCATCCACAAGTCTACTAAATATTTGGTTAGTTTGTGGATCGCATCTTTGAGTTTCTTTCGCCACTTTTCCCGTAACTTATAGTATGTTGGACCATAAATCAGTTTTTTCTGCTGTTTCAAATACTGTTTCTGCTGTCGTATATACTGTTCTCTTAACTGTGTTTGTTTTTTTAGAAAATATTGAATTATACTTTTGATTCCTTTTCCGTGATCCTTGATAACAATTGGTTGATTGCCAAGGTTATCAACAAAGGTCACAATG
>DXJF01000112.1 GCA_019057375.1 Candidatus Heimdallarchaeota archaeon | reverse complement strand
CAGCTACTTCATCTACTTGTGATTTTGAAAGAATAAAGTTAACTTCTTCGAATGGATTTATTGCATCTGCTGAAACGTTCCATTCATATGCGATACTATCACCAATTCTATCAAAATATGCCCAAATTAATCTACTATTTATTTGAGCTGTTCCATTTCCGATTATTTCCATATGAACTACATTAGGAATTGAACTGGAAACTGATTCAGCTAACATTGTTGAGAACCCTGTATCATCATCAATACCATGTGGAGCTTTCTCTGGTAAACCGAAATATATACCGATTCCTACAATCCCTCCAGTAACAACTGCTATACTGAAACTGATTGCTAGCCATTTAATAGAAATACTTTTTAGATTTCTTGAGATTGCTTTACTCAGTATTTTTTCATCACTCATTTTCATCATCCGAAGTGTAATTACTTCAAGAAGCTCATACTCAAAGACTCTTATAATAAAATGTTTTGTACAGCCATTATTAAATCATGTACAAGAATTTGAACAGATGACTATTGTTGAACAAAAACTGTTTTTAATCCCCTTTTTCTACTTTACTCGAAAGTGGTAATCATGAAAGTTGATGTGAAAAAGATTAATCTGAAAGAAAATGACCTTCCTCTAGTCATTTTAGGTGTTTTAGAAGAAGCCAAAGAAGATATTATGCTTAAAGAAATAAATGAAATCGTAGGAGAAATTTTAGAACTTGGTGATTTCAAAGGAAAACCAGGACAAATATCCTTGGTATATACACAGGGATCTATTCCTACCAAAAGACTTCTCCTAGTAGGTTTAGGGAAGGAAGAAAAGCTAACTACAGAAACAATTCGAAAAGCATTAGGGAATTCTTCAAGAAAAGCTAGAGATCTAGATGTTAAAAAAGTAGGTGTCAATCTTGATTTCTTTTCAAGAGAAAAACTTGATATTGTTGAAATAACAGAAGCTATCGTTCAAGGCATAGTTATGGGGAGTTTCCAAAATATTACTTACAGAACAGAAAAACTTGAAAAATATAAGAAAATCGACGAACTACAGGTTTTCAGTGAAACGGTTGAAGAAGACATAATGAAAAAAGGAACTGTAAGTGGAAAAATAATCGCAGAAGCAGTTAATCAATGCCGAACTTTAGCATGGGGACCTGCTAATTACATTACGCCAAACTTTCTTGCAAATGAAGCTCTGCGTTTAGAGAAGGAAACAGGTATTAAAACAACTATTTTTGACAGAGAAAAAGTTGAGGAAATTGGGCTAACAAGTTTTCTTGCTGTTGCAAGAGGAACAAAAGAACCACCTAAATTCATCATCATGGAGCATGGTGCTAACAAACAAGGAGTCGAAACAGTTGCATTAATTGGTAAAGCAATCACCTTTGATAGTGGTGGTATAAGTCTCAAACCTGGTCAAAACATGGAAAAAATGAAAGCTGATATGACAGGTGGAGCAGTAGTTATTGCAGCTATGGAAGCAATAGCCAAATTAAACATTAACCTGCATGTAGTAGGGATTGTACCTGCAACTGACAATATGCCTTCTGGAACAGCTTATCATCCTGGCGATATAATAACAAGTTATAGTGGTCAAACAATTGAAGTCATCAATACTGATGCTGAGGGACGAATGATTCTGAATGATGCACTAACCTATGCGGCTAAACATTTTGAACCAAAAGCTATGTTCGATTTTGCAACATTAACTGGAGCGATGATGATAGCTTTAGGTGAGCATGCTGTAGGATACTTTTCCAATCATGATTTCGTAGTTGATAAGCTAGAAGAAGCTTCCAAATCTAGTGGTGATAAAATTTGGAGAATGCCCTTGTGGGAAGATTACGATGAGCAGCTAAAAAGCGATCTAGCAGACTTTAAACACACAGGTGGAAGACCTGGTGGCTCAATAACAGCAGCAAGGTTTCTAAGTAAATTCACTATGGACGTTCCATGGGCTCATTTAGATATAGCTGGTGCAATGGAACAAAGTAGTGATAAAAACTACAATCCTAAAGGTAGCAAAGGTCCAGCTGTTAGATTAATTATTGATGTATTACGAAATTGGTAGAAAACATTCAAGTGTGATTCGATAATCACCTTGAATTTTTCTATTCATGCCAAATAGTAACTTCCTCTACAGATTTTCTAGGATCTCGTTTTGGATTTTCATCAGGATACCCTAAGGCTATAGCTGCAATTAGTGGACCTGAATAACCTATTTCAAAACCAGCTTTTTGACCAAAATCTAAAAGCATTTCCTTAAACTCTGATTCCTCTTTTTCAAAATCAAGAGAAGCGAGAATTGCATTCTCAACAAAAAGAACATCATTTATCCAGACTGTTCCCAAACCCATACTATACGCTTTCAATAACATATTCTGTATTGCAGCTGATACAGACTGAATTTCTGCACTAATTCCTCCCCATTCGCACGTTTGTAATACAAGAATCACTACTGGAGCTTGTTCCATAATATTATAAGAATTAGCTGTGGAAGCCATGAGGGGTATCTCTGGAAGCTTTTCAATTCCTGCTCTACAAACTTGTATCAATTTAGCTTTGGCCTCACCTTGAAAAACATGAAATCTCCACTGAACACGATTTTTTGCAGAGGGAGCTCTATTTCCTGCATCAAGGATTTCTACGATTTGTTCTTTTGTAAGAGGTTTTTCCTTGTATTTTCTTATAGATCTTCTATTACGAATAACATCATCTATATTCATAGATAAACAAAAGATAAAATGAATAAAAAAGTTGTGTGATTATTTAATTTCATCATTAGTTGCCAAAGATTGAATTCTCTTAATCCCTTTATATTTCTCAATAAGTGGAAGAAGTTCATCAGGAATGGCTTGCTGCCAGTTCTCTCCCTTAATCATTTTTTCTCTTATAACTTTTCCACTTAATTCTTCTCTTTTGTTGAGAGGAATTTCTCTTACTTTTTTGTTACTTAAGTCTGTAAACAGCTCTTGAACAAGAGAATTATTTGTGAAGATTACATCAAAACTTGGAATTAGGTCTATAACATTCGCTGGCCAGATTGTGTTTCGATTAATATCTGGAATTGCAGAAATAAAGAATTGATCATAGTTGAAATGTTCCTTGACCATTGTCACAACCATTTCATATCTCTCCCCACCGGTGAAAGGATTCTTTAGTGAATAAGCTTTTTCTCCACTTCCAATAAGGATGATTATTTCGTCTACTTGCTGATTTAGTATATACTCTAATGCATAGATGTGCCCCTTGTGAGGAGGATTAAAACGTCCCAAGTATAAAGCTCTCATTTCATATCACTCTAATCTACCAGCTAATATATGTTTTTGCTAAAGGAAATAATTACCTATTAGACAGAGTAATTACCTTTAGTTTTGGTTAGAAGTCCCTCTTTAATCATTTTCTCTAAAATTGCGTCCAGATTAGTTTTATTCGTACTTAGAAGTTTTCTTAAATCTGTAAATGATGCCTCTTTGTTTTCAAGTACAAACTTGAGTATTTGGCCTCTTTTTTCTCTATCTGAACCCTTGAAACGGACATGTTTCGATGTGGGACTGATACCTGTTTTCCGAGATGTTAAAAAAGTCGCACCATAGTCCATTAATGCATTATGCCAATCTCTGGACTTACCTAGAGGTAAGAGTTCAGTAGCTATTTCGAATAGTTGCTTTTCTGAGGTTTGTTCATCAGCAAAATTTTCTGCTATAAGAATTCTACGGATATTTGTGTCCACTGTTGCAATATTAAGGTTAAAAGCAAAAATAAGAATTGACCTAGCAGCATATGCACCTATACCTTTTAGTTTTATCAATTCTTCAGGGGTTTGAGGAAAGTCTCCGAGTTCAACAATAGTCCGCGCAGCTTCCTGTAACCACAAAACTCTTTTGTTATATCCTAGCCCAGACCATACTGTTAAGATATCTGCTTTGGATGCAATAGCAAGTTTTTTCGCAGTAGGAAATTTGGTTATAAATTCCGAATACTTGGAGGAAACTCGAGAAGCTTGAGTCTGTTGGAGCATAACTTCTGAAACCATAATAAGATATGGATCAGTTGTTTTCCTCCATGGAAACGCTCTTCTATTTTCATCCCACCAAGAAAATATTTTCTGATGGAACTGTTCTTTAGTAGAATTTTTGATGTTTCCTGTTGTCATAGAAGAAACCTTTTACTGAGAGATTTTTTTAGTCAGATAATCTCTGATAATAAGTAAAGCCTTACAGTCATCAGAGTTGTAAGAAATAGCTTTATCCAATGCTTCTCTGTCATTATGTAAATACCATTTGTCGAAAAGTATGATACTAGTAGCCCCATCGACTAGTGGATCAAACCATTCAAAACCTAGCCAGTTTGCAACATCTTTCAAAGTGTAGGTATATACAGGAAGTATTATTTTATTCTTGAAAACTGGAAATAAGTCAAAGGAGTTGTGTATCAGTGCTGCTATCCTTTTTGATTTAATTGAGTATTTAGATGCTAAATTCTGAAAGTATTGTGGTTCAGCTAATGACCAATGGTAGAGTGTGAAATCATCATCTAGTTCTTCTAGAAACTTCAAAAATGATCTAAACATTTGTTCCTCTTTTTGTGGTGATTCAGCTAAGAAATGAAGGTATCTATGTTCAGTTCCCTTCCTTAGCAGACACCCTATAATCCAAACAAAGTCATGATGAGAAGACCCCTCTATATCTACATAAAGTTCGTAAGAAGAAGAAGGAAAAACAATTTTTTCTCTTATTTTTTCTTTTTTATCTACTAGCGATTGAGCTTGAAGTACAAGATATTCTAGTTCTGTCCTACTTACATTTTCCATTTTCAAATTAGTTAAATCAGCTCGAGCTAAACCTGGAACATCAGTAATTCCATAATCAAGTAACTGCTTTTTAATACGTTTTCCAACTCCACTAATTAATGTGACATCCAAACTGTCAGCAACAAGCTTTTTGCAATATTTTCTCCATTCACAAACTCTACAACTTCTTGTATAATTTGGAGATATCTTTAACTCACCGTCAAGTATTTTGTTGATTTTAACTAAATCTTCTTTTAAATCATCTATCAAATTCTCTGTTGAATGAGTTTCATATTCATTATTTCTATAAATCTGAAAATAATTGATATTAGCTTCTTGAAAGAGTGAACAGACATAAGCAGCATAAACTCCTTCCATAATTATTGGTTTCCTTAAATATTTGACATTCCTTAATAAAATTGGGATATATGAATAAGAACCAAAAGAACCTTCCAGGTCTATCTTTTTCAATCGATCAATTCTGGAGGTTAAATTTTCTGCTAGAATCCAACCCTGATTGATTTGAGATTTTCCTTGGATCATTCTTGCTTTTGTTTGCTCAGCTTTTTCTCTTATTTCTTCTTCTGAGGTTATATGATATTTAGATCTATCTCTACTTCTTCCCAAAATGGGATGTACATCTTTTTCCTGCTCAGGACCAAACTTACTTAGATAAAATAACATTGGGCATCTGTAAAATAATCGTATATCGTAGTTGCTAATGAGCATTGTTAAGACCGATTTAGTTGAAATCTAAAAAGTTTTGGAACATAACAAAAGGAAGAGATATTAAAGATTCTTCAATATCTGGTCTATCCCTGGTTCAATTCCTTGCATTATCATAAAACCTCTAGGACTTTCTCTATTGGTTATTTCTCCTGCTATAGGAGTAAGCATGATATCTCTTACTTCGTCAAGATTTCTAGTATGTCCAAGTGCCCAGATTAATTTGGTATATGCAGCTGATGGAAGCATATTTTCTCCTTCGATGACTCCTCGTGCTAGCATATCTCTTCCTGTCTCATAGACACGTAACTGTGCAAAACCATACAATGGTTCTACTACCATTACTACAGGTATTTCCTCTTCTTGACATCTCTCTAAGGCAGGATAAACATCTGTTCCTACATGTGCTAATCCAGTACCTATTACTATAACCCCATGATATCCTAAGTCAACCATTGATTCTAGAAGATCGGGATTCATACCTGGATAGAAATAGAGCATTCCAACTCGACTATCAATCTTAGCATCAAGATAGAAATCCTCTGGATTTGAACGAGGTTTAATATCATCCTTGAACCAGGTAGTACCACTATAATCTATCTTACCTAAAGGTATGTCACTCAAACTTCTAAAAGTATCACGCCGTGCCGAATGCATTTTTCTGCATCGAGTGGCTCTATGAACCAGATTATAACTGTCACTAGGAGTACCATGCATGGATATGACAACTTCAGCAAAATTCTCATAACCAGCAAGTTGTGCAGCATAGAGAATATTTCGAGGTCCATCGGATGATGGTCGATCTGAACTTCTTTGACTACCTACAAGAACAACAGGTACCGGCAGATTTCTTAAGAAATAAGCCAATGCACAACCAGTAACGCACATTGTATCAGTTCCATGACCGACGATTATACCATTAGCTCCTGATTCTATTTCCTTAGCTATCGATTCCGCTGTTTTAACCCAATATTCGGGTCTGAAATTTTCACTTAGAATCTGATAAAGAGTTTTTGGAGTCAGATTGACGGTAGAGGTTAATTCTGGAACCGCTGAAAATAACTCTTCGGGAGTAAAAGCTGGTAGTACTGCTCCAGTGCGGTAATCTAATCTTGAAGCTACTGTTCCACCTGTTCCTAGAAGAGTAACGTTTGGAAGTTCTTTCTTGAATTCTACATCAACGTGTGGAAGCTTATAATGACCTTTCTGATAACCAATTTCTTGGATATCTGTTTCCTCATCAACTAATATACCTAGATTGTACCCAGTATCTACTTTTAGTGTAACGTAATCATCATCAGTATGCTGACTTCGAGGAAGTAACAGTCCCTCATAATGTGCTTCACCTTTTTTCACAGAAACTTTACTCCAAGTTCTGATTTTATCCTTAATCAAACGTTCTCTTAACGACCCTCTATATCCCTCTGGATCAAAAATAACATTTTCTTCTACCATCTAGATTACCTCCTTTATGAATGAATTAACAAGACTCACTACAGTTTGTCCTTTGATTGAATAGTTACATTCCTTTAAAACTAGAGCAACAATCTTTGGGAGATATCTTTGTTCGTCTTCTGATGTTTGTAATTTGTCTTTTCCAATAAAATCTATTTTTTGTTTAACAATTGTTGCCAATTCTTCACTTGATATTTCTTTGATATTTAGTTGAACTATTAGTTCTTCATCTGTTAGATGTTTGTTTCTAGAAAGAAGCGAAATAACCTGATTTAGTTGTTCTGGTATAGTAGTCTCTGAGGCTAATAAACTGGCAATTCTTTCTATTGTCTCTTCATTGAGAATATTTTCCTTTCTTCTATTTTCTCTAGGAATATCAATCAGAAGCTTGAAAGCTAAATGAGCGTTCAAGTTAAGCTCTTCAGTAAATTTGTAGAAACTGTCCAGTTGTTCATCTCGAATGAGAAGGTCAACTTTATTTTGGCTGAAACCATATTTTGATTTGAGCTCTTCAGAAACCTCCCAAGGTCGTTTTCCTATATTTCTAATTATCTCTTCAATTTTATCTAAAGAGATTACAACAGGAGGAGTATCAGTGTCCGGGTAGATTCTATCCTTCCCATGAATGACTCTTAGAAATTCAGAGTTACCATTTCGAATAAATCTTCTAGTTTCTTGTGGAACTCCATCCAGTGCCATCTTTATTCTTTCTATAATCTTCTTTAAAGCGTGCATAGATTGTTTTTCAGAGCCTCTCACAACAACAAAAGCATCAGTTTCTTTAGGATTTAGAATTGAACATAGTTTATCATAGAGTTGCTTGTCAATTTTCAATTTACTAGGATAATCTGAATTTCTTCTAATGGATCCATCCTCAAATTCATCACTATGGTATTGATCCTCTCTAGGAATCCCAGTTATTAACATGCTTTTTTCAAAAATTCCCAAACCAAAATCTTTGTTTGGCTGAACTTCTAATCCAAATAGTCCTTTCATTTTTGGACAAATAACTGCAAAGTGTTTGACTTCAGATTCGAATAGATGAGAAACATCAACGTATGTATGTTCAAAATCTTCTTCAGTAATTCCTCGTTTAAGCATTTCCTCTTTTATTTCTATCAAAGTATGCTGTCTAACCACTTCATTACGACACATCAAATCAAACAAATCCAAATCTTGAACTCCCTTAATCTCAACACGGTTTCCACCAGTAATACTAATGTTTACATCTTGTCGAGCTGTACCCAAACCTCTTCGTCCAATTTTGCTTATTCTTAAAACTCGTCCAATCTGTTTTGCTGTTTCTATCAATTCCCCAGGGGTTTCAATATCTGTATACTCTGTAATTATTTCAGTTAGAGGAAAACCCAATCTATCTAGGTTAAAATACACTGTTCGACTAGAAGTATCATCCCAATTAACTCTACGTGCCGCATCTTCTTCAATATGCAAATTAGTTATTCGAACTTTCTTACCATTTACAGGCACCCAACCATCTCTTGCAGAAATAAAAGTTCTCTGAAATCCAGTAGTAATAGAACCATCCAAATACTGTTTTCTATTTACTACAATTTCTTCAGCAAATGAAGTACAATGGAAGTATTCGGAGAGAATATAGCCCTTCTCAATGGTTTCCATATCAGGGAAAAACGGAGGGGTTTCATCCATTTCATAAGTGCAAGTATTTCTTTCATTAGCTAGGTAAATTACTTTGTATCCTTTTTCGAATTCTACAAGCATACCTGGGTCGAAGTCTCCCATCTCGCCAAGTACAGGTCGAAAATATCTATAAAAACTATATTCCATATTCTCTGGATCTTCCTCAAGAATAGTGGGACAATTACAGAAAAGTTTGCGTTTAGATTTTATATGGTGGTGAACTTCCAAACCAGCATGAAAGCCTAATTTTTTAAAATCTAGATTGTTTTGATCGATCATTTTGGACTAAATTTAAAAAAATTCAAAACGTTAAAAAGTTTCTTCAATGTGACATTAACCATCAACTAGCTAATCAATGTTGAGAAATGCGTGCTCCATTTATTTAGTGCTGCAATGAATGAAATTATTAGTTTTTTATTTTTCAGAACAAGACGGGAAACATCAAAATAATTATAAACAATAAGGATATCAAGTCTTTGAATAGTAAATGGCAAGCTACAAGTATACTTTCAAGATTCTTTTACTAGGAGACGGTGCAGTAGGTAAGACAAGTTTAGTCCAGAGATTCATTCACAACAAATTTCAGGCAGGATACCTCATGACGATAGGTATGGAACCCTACAGCCGATTTGAGACTATTAAAGATACTCGAGTTTGTTTGCAACTTTGGGATATTGCTGGACAAGATAGGTTCGCATCCATGCGTCAAATTTTCTTTAAAGGCAGTTTAGGAGCATTAGTAACTTACGATATTACTCGTCGCCAATCCTTTGAAAATCTGGATACTTGGATTCGAGAAGCCAGAACAGAGAGTCCTCGAATTATGCTCATGCTTGTAGGTAACAAAAATGATCTTGAAGATTTACGAGATGTTTCTACAGAAGAAGGTAAGAAGTACGCTAAAGATTCTGGATGTATCGGCTTTATTGAAACTTCTGCTAAAAATGGAATCAATGTTGAAGATGCATTTATTGTAATGGGAGAGGAAATTCTTCAGGGAATTGAAGTTAGAGATTAAAAATTCCAGAACAAACTCTTTTTAATTCTCTTTTACTTCAGCTAATTGTTGTCTTATTCTTCTTGAGCTTATGATTATTCCTTGTTCATCATAAACAAAAGGAATTACCAAAATTAGTAATTGATCCATACCACTTAATGGTCTAAGTTTATTGATATCAACAGCTGTTGGATAGGTTTCTTCTGTTACTACTATTCCTTCAGCATTTTTTGCATTCAATGCGAAACCATATCTATGATCAATTTCAATTATTTCAAAATCTGTACAACCTCTTCTTTCCAGATATTTCTGTAATTCTCTTTTTCTTATATCAAATGTTTGCATTAAGTCCAAATTTCGATCAGATCTCCTAAGACTCTTAGCAAAATTATCATTAGTTAAACCAATACGGATTAATTTACCAAAACTTAAAGCGGCTTCCAAAAGTGCCTTGTGTCCTTGATGAAGATGGTCAAAAGTTCCTCCCAAGATGACTTCATCAACCCATGGCATATATTCACCTTGATATTGTATCAATGATAACTCTTCTTTAAATCTTCCTCACTTACTACAAAGTTAATAAAAAAAAAGCTGGTGCCCCGAGCAAGATTCGAACCTGCCTCTATGGAGCCACAATCCACAATACTAGCCGCTATACTATCGGGGCAATTAATGTTTATTCTACATGTTTGTTTTTAAAAATTGTCGTAGATTACTAAAAGAACGAATAGCTATCCTTTTTTAGTGGCACGATTTTCTCTAAACAATGAGTTCTGGGAAAATTATTGTTCAATTACACAATTTCAGTAGTGTAAATTACTGTAGAGAATTCGTCAAAATAGCATTGGGATTGGGGGCAAGAGATATAGTACTTTCAAAGGCATCAGGAACCGCTGCAACAAGTGGAGTACCAGTTGCACAAAAGCTAGTTCATTCAAAAAAAGCTAACCTTTTATATTTGCAAGATATTGATGATTCTATTGAATTGTGCCAACCTGACGAGGTTTATCTCTTTATCAAACAACCCTTTTCAAAAGAAATCTTTAATCCAGAAAACATAGCAATTTCTTACAAAGAAGGAAAAAATATTCTGCTAATATTTGGTGGATCTGAACCAGGTTTAACTAAACAAGAGCTAGATAAAGGTATTTCAGTTTACTTTGATAAAGGGAATGAACTGGGTTGCTTAGGAGAAATAACACTCGCATTGTATCTTTTAAGAAATGAACTTCAAACTGATTAAGAGTGTTATTCAAATAACTACACTATGTCTTCGGCAGCAACCATAAGTCTGGTTAAGTTGATAAAAGCTTTTTCAGCGTTTGTTCCATCTTTTGCAGAGGAATACAAATATTCAGTGTTGCTGAAATCCTTAATCAATTGATTCATGTCATCTTCAGTGACTTTTTGATCTTTTAAATCACATTTATTTGCTATAAAAATGATAGGTTTGTCTCCCACTTCCTTTTTAAAAGATTCAACCCAAGAGGGGAGATTCTTAAAAGATTCATAATTAGAGGCATCACAAATAGCTAAAGCGCCTTTACTTCCAAAGAAATATTTGCTTCTTATTTGTCTGAAAACTTCTTGACCTCCAATATCCCATATAGCGAGTGTCACATTGTAAGAAAGGTAATCAACTTCTTTTTTCATTATTGTTGTACCTAAAGTAATCTTGTAAGATGGATCAAACATATTGGATACGAATCTTCGAACCAAGGAGGTTTTCCCCACTCTTGCATCGCCAATAAGAACTATTTTGTTAGTAAGATATGTTTTCTTTGACACTTAGCTCACTACTCCCAAGAGTCTATTGTTGCTGATAATTGTTTCTATGGAGACATCTAGATAATTAATTCATTTTTATAGAAAATAGCTGATCCATATCCCACTACTTGACTTCTATCTCCAGAAACGTCCCCTGATGTAGCATAATTAAGTATTCTGCACTTTTCCCTACCAGTTTGTTTGGCTGCTTCGATAGTAGCTGCTATTGGTCCATAGCCACACATTGACACATTATCTTGATACTTTATTTCATACATAGTTTTAGAGTCCATGTTTTCAATTGCTTTAAGCACTCGTGTGTCTTTCTCCTTAGCTGAATCATGACTTTCAAAATGAGTGAAATCACTACTAGCTAATACAATTATATTTTCTTCATCAATCATCTTTCCAATAGTTTCACCAAGTAATATACTTGAGTCATAACCTTGGTTCAACATTGCAATTGGAACAAGAGCTGGAGGATCATCATATAGAAACTGAATGAAGGGTAATTGAACTTCAATTGAATGTTCTCTACTGTGGGATGAATCATTTTTTGTGACTAAATTGCATTTGTCAATTAGCTTATCAACAAATTCTTGATCGATTTTCATTGTTCCTAGTGGGGATTCCCATCCTTCCACTTCTGGAACAGCAATTTCAGAACCCATACCCGTATGATTAGGCCCTAAGATTACAATGGTATCAGGTTTTCTATATTTGCTCAACTCCAGAAAGCTTGAAGCTGCGACCGAACCACTATACATATGACCAGCATGTGGAACAAGAAAGAAGGGTGGTGTTTCTTCTGTTTCAGTTATCCTTTTTGGGAGTTTTCTTGGTCCCAAGGAATCCATAAAACAGGCTTCTATTGATTTAATTAATGAATCCGAATTACTTTTATAAAATGAACCCGCATAAATTGCTTTACGTATCATCATACTTAGATAGTATTTTGAAATAAAAAAATCTATCCCCATTTTAAGACAGAATTTGGTAATTTATCTGCATATCATCCAACAGCTTAGCATAATCTTTTCCCTCTTTCGAAGAAAGCGGGATACTATTGATTTGTTTGATTCGAATTGTTCTTTTCCCTTCTTCTTTTGTTTTATGGAAGAATTCCTGAATTGCACCGAAAATGAACATTAATGTATGAGTATCATTGAATTCAGGTAAAATCTCGATGTTGTTAATAAAATCTAATTTTTCTACCTTTTTAATATGTAGAAGAGCAATAGGTTCACCGTTTTTGAGAATTATTTCACCATAATCAGAAGGAACAGATCGAGAGAATAGCGAACGAAGCTTAAATCGTTTCAGAAGGTAATTTCTATAAACTACTAACATAGGATCATTTCGAGGAAGGTAAATTAGCTCTACACTGTCTGCTTGTATTAAATTATCGTCCTTCTGGTAGATATATCCAGATATAAAGCTTTCAACTTCTTTTGTTGTGAATTGGACATTTTCCTCATCTTCCATAAATCTTCCAGATCTAACACCTTTCGAAGCTATTAGTTCCTTGATATTAACTTCAATCTGAGTATTAGATAAACCTGTTAGATTAGCTAATTGATCAATTGTCAACGGTAAATTTGATGATAAAATTCTATAAATAACATCTAACCATGATTCTCTTTGAGTTTCATATTTTTTGGTTTGAATACCACTGAGAAATTTAGACACTGACATCCAGATAATCTGATCTGAAACAGACTTTAATTGGACTATTTCATGAGAATTTTCTAATTTCTGAATAGATGATAGGAGGACTCGATTGGATAGATTTAGAGAGGCCTTTAACTGAGAAAAGTTAATTCTCTCTTTCTGCTTAATTAGATTGAGAATTCTTTCTTCTAATACTCCGTGATATCTAGATGGACTAAGTTTTGCAAAGACAGGATAATCTTTTGATACAACAGAACCGCGAGTAAATGACCCAAATTTACCAAGAGCAAGTTGCTTATCTTTCACCAATTCATCAAAATATTGTTCTTTTCCAGAACTTGTTCTAATCAGAACAGAAGTCATAGGGAGTGGAATTCCCAACGATCCCAATCCCTTCAAAATTTCAGTCTTGGTTGTGAATTGAGTTTTGCCACTAAGATATTGCTTACTCAGCAAAAGAGGAAAAATATCTTCTGTTGGAAATAGATTTTTATCACCAACTAGTACTTTCTTTCCTGTCATTGAATAGACCAATCCAGAAGAGCGAGACCTATACCCTCGCTGAGAAAGAATATTGGCAAAAATTTTTGATTGATTTTCGATAACTTCTGATTGTAATTCTGGAAAGACAAGAATTTTTCCTTTATTTTCAGTAAACTCTTGAATCTTATCTCTGATTT
Source organism: Candidatus Heimdallarchaeota archaeon (assembly GCA_019057375.1). Classification (GTDB taxonomy): domain Archaea; phylum Asgardarchaeota; class Heimdallarchaeia; order Heimdallarchaeales; family Heimdallarchaeaceae; genus UBA460. The sequence goes on along the minus strand of DXJF01000112.1, from coordinate 66,202 downwards.
CCTTTTCCAGAACAGTATATTCCACTGACCGTATAAAATTAGAAACATGCAATTTATCTCCCACAATTTTGTAGTCAAAGGAACATACGGGTTTACCATCAACATATACAATTTCACTTTTTATTTCATCTATGTTCAAGAAATCAGCAGAGGCCCAATATTCTGAAAGAGGATCGTTTTTTGGAAGTATCACAATCTGACGAGTTACTGGGGGGGTGTATGCTTCTAGATATTTTCTCAAATAATCCAATTCATCACTAGTTAAAAAAGCTTCATAACTTGAGTTCTCTATGAAATTTCCTCTTACAATTTTCTTATTTTCAAAAAGTTCAATTATACTTGTACTTATCCTTCCACCAGTCATGTTAAGAATTCGTATAATTTGAGGAACTGTTATAGGTCCAAAGCTTTTGATAACATTATAAATTAAATCTGAAATCGCAGATGTTTTGCTTGTTGAATGATCCTCCAACAATAGTTTTGTACTGAAAATAGACCAGTTAGTTCCATTATAAAACATGAAGATTTGAAAATTATTTCTAAGCTCAGAAAGGATTTCCATCACAGCATCCTTAGTTAATTCAAAGTGTTCCATTATTTTAAAGCGAGTAGAAGAATCCTCTCCCCTAATATGGTCAAGAACAGCTTTGGCTTGTGGTTTCTTGTACTCAATATTTTCTTTTATTGAGATTTTATGAAAGGCTGATAGATTGTCTCTACCAACATATGATAGCTTGTTTTCTTTGAAAGGAGCATGAACCAAATGCTTGTTCTTTACAAGCGATTGAAGAAGATTAGAAGAGTAGGTTCTCATCCTTACAAAAAGTGATTCAGAATCTTGAAAAATAACTATGTTGTTTATTATAGATATTGCATGGCTATAGTTGACACCTTTGAATTCCTTATCGAGATTTTGTTTCTCAGCAAGATACTGAGCTAGTTGTTCAAGGGATAGGGATACTTCATTAATTGTCATTTATTTCACCAATGTGTTTGTTGGAATCCCATTTATCTTCTCAACAACTAAGTTATTGATTTCAAGATTATCGAAAGTGGGAATGTCTTCAATAGCATTTACTACATAGTTCAATGAACTCTCTGAATGTATCCAGGGAGCAAGCAGAAGATTCTTGATTGCAAGTGTTCTCTTATTTAATGGTTCAGTATAGCATTGTGCAGCTACTTTCTGGTTTAAAACAACTATGTAATTATTTGTTGAAACATCAAAATGCTCAGGTAATTGATTTTTGAGAATATTAATAGCTAAATCTTTTGGGTATAACAAGTAATATCTCTCTCTAACTTCTTTGGGAGAATAATCAACTTTAGATTCTTCTTTCTTTTCTAGTTGGAGAAGTTTGTCATAATCTTTTGTTGATATATAATAGAATTGTAAATCATTTTCAACAAATCTACCACCGTAGATTTTATCTTCATCAATTAGAGCTGCTAGAACTTCCTTGATTCTTATCTTAGTTAAAACCCCTGGAATAACTCCTCTTTCTTCAATATGGTCTTCTGTAGCAACACCTAAACCACATAGAATATCAAAAATATATTTTTTCCTTATTTCTGCAATATCTTTATTTATTTCAACTAAGAAGGGTCCTATATCCCAGTATTCCTGAGGTTCAAACAGATTGTTTAATGATCTTACTCCAATTTTCATATTTTCTTCGAGAGTATTTAAAGCAGATTTTAATGATGCAGTAGCTCCTTTCCATTTTTTGGATAACTCTACCTGATTAGTATTTCCTTTCTGAATATTCCTATAGGTTTCCTCAATTTCTGCATTCATTCTTTTTCTTCTTCTTAAACCACTCTTCTTATATAGAGCAAAATCTAGTGATAGGAATACATTTCCTTGACAAATAACTTCTTTGTCTTCAAGAAGATTATTCAGAAGATAGACTATAATTGAGGACATATTTTCAGGAAATCTTGAAAGAATCTCTCTTAAGCTGATAAAACTGAAATGATTGATCATCTGTAGGAGTGTTTCTACAGTTAAGGAAGGTGTTTTTTTCTTCAACCATAAAGACTCCATAATGTATTTATTTATGACTCTTTCTGGAAATACTTTAGTTACCGTGTCTCCACCTACTAAAGTATCTTTGATTAGTTTGAAACCTGTTTTTACTAAAGTTGTTTTTATGAAATTGTTGCTTTTAGAGAGAACTGATTTCCCGTTAATATCTTCTATCTGAAGACTCAAGACTCTATGAATCTTTCTGGTATATGAAACTAATTCAGATGCAATTTTCTGAAGGGTGACTGAATGAAAAGCTACTTCATCTTTTAGCTTCAAGTCATAAATCTGTAAATATTGTCCTTTATGAAGTTTATATTCAACTGATCCCACCATCTCACCATCTAGTAAAATGGGATCAATTTGTCCTTCCCCATAAATATCACGTAAATGTAAGCGCATCCCTAATCTAGTGAAGGGATCATTCTTAGGAAGTATTACTATTCTTTCATCCTCCTTCAACGCCATGTTTATCAGATTATTTTTTATTTGACCAATGTCTTTGAATCTTTCAGGTGTCATATAGTAATTAGTTTCTCTTTCAGTTAGTTTTCTCTCAATAATTTTCTTTTTGCTTAACAGATTCTTAATCAATTTCTCGATATTGCTATATCTGAAACCAATTAGATGGGTTAACTCTACCAGAGAGACAGGACCTAGAGATTCAATAGCTTGCAAAAGAATGAACTCTTGACTCTTTTCAAATGAAGGAAGTTTATCTACAGCAAAATATCGTTCAGATATTTCATAAACATTAGGAACAAATTGTTTGGGAATAAAAGACTCTTGAGATACTGATTTTCGAACTAAATACAGCGTTCTATCAAGGATCGTCAAGTTTTCTTGAATTATATCTCCATCCATTTCTGTAAATTCTATAATTTCTCTTTTTGTTAGTGGTCCGTACTTTCTTATTGTTGAAAGTATTTTTTCTTCAGATCTAGAGAGATTAAATGGTTCTCTATAAGCAACATAATAGTATGGGAACATTTCTCTGCTTACAAAAGATAATCTTTTGTGACTGAATCTTCCCTTGATAAGTTCATTTTTTTCAATTAAATCTCTTATCCAATCAAGATCAAAGTCATTTATTCTAACAGATAATGAACTTAAATCCTCAATCGAACCAAAGCGATTCAGGAGATTAAGAACGCTCTCTTTTCCCTGTAAATTCTCACCAAATATGCTCTCAACTGCGAAATTATAATGCATATAGTTCAAATCTTCAGATGTTAATATTATCGAATCTGGTTTTCGATTACTGAGATTCCGAAGTAATTCTCTATCTTCTAAACGAATGTATTGTAGGTCAACAGAAGATTCAGTAATTCTTCCTTTTAGTATTCGATTTTTCTGTTCAAGTTCAGTCAAAGCTCGTACAAGTTTCTCCTCTTCGATTCTCAAATATTCAGCTATTTGAAGCATACTAGATGGTCCATGTACTTTTAAGAAACGAAGGATAATCTTCTTTAAACATTCTTCAGGATCAAGCTTCTTTGCTTCTTGAAGTAGAGGTTCAGGAACGACTTTACTTATTGGTGCATATTTTGATCGAATTCCCCCACCATATAGCTCATATTCAACACGAGCTATCAACATAGCTTTTTCTAATTTTTCTAGATGTATCTGAACAGTTCTTGTCTCTTCCTTAAGTTCTTCAGCTATTTTATTTAGAGAAATAGGATGAACATCATTAATTAGTTTCAGAATTTTCTCATCAAATTCAGTTTTCTCAATTGATTTAAGATAAAGATTCCAAAATAACTGAAAATCTGTAATTGGTATGGATCTTCTATCTCCTCTAGCAATATTAACTTCTATTAGTTCTCGATTATTGTGTAAAGCCAAAGACCACGCTCTTATCTGTTTTGCATCAGTAATACTGTGATGATAGATGCTTGGATTCACACTATCTGTTGTTTTAATTGGTGCTAAAGCTTTTACAGCGTTCTTTAATTGCTTGAGAGAAGAAATGGGGAGATCAGTGTTCTTATAGCTTCGATTGTTGAAAATCCTCTCAACTAATTCTGTGTTAAATAATATTTCTTTAGATCCTTCCTTTCCAAAAACTTTCGCTAGAACCTGTTGATGTAGCTCTCTTAATAAAGCACTTCTATCTGAAATCTGGACTATGTCTGAAATACCCAATAGAACAATTCCATGAGCAAATGGACTAGGGATATCTGACAAGGGAGTGATATGATATTCAAATTCACCCTTTTGCAATTTTGCTAAAACTACTAAACAATTTGCCAAATCCATGTAATCTTTTAATATCTCCCGATAAGTTTCTTTTATTACACAAAAACTGTCTTGGTCCCGAAGTGTTGAGAATATTCTTCTAGCATACATGCTTTGTCTAGATACAGAAATATGTTTTTCACCACTTCTTCTTAGAACCATAAATGCTCTATTTGCAACATGACGAAATCTGTTAACAAATAGTTCTGTGTTAATTATTGCTTGTTTAAGAATCTCCTCCAAATTAACAGAAGACAATAGTTCAGGAACAATGGAAGTGTCGATTATTTTGTCTATGGGAAGCATTAACAAGAAACCGTTATCATTAACAGCTGATCCAATGTCAGAATCAATAGCTTTTCCTATAGTATATGCATAAGCCCTTGATAATGCATCATTTACCCTCCTACCATAATAAGCATGAAAAACTAAAACCATTCTACCTTGTGGATCAATATAAGATTCTATCAATAGTTTTTTGTCACTTGGAGTAACATTGAGAAGCATCATTTGTTCTTTAACATATTCAACAATTGATTTCGATATAATATCGTCGACTTGAAATGATCTTTCAATCCAATCTCTTACTTGGCTTTCATCTTCTTTTTGTATTTTCTTTGAAACGGCATCAATGAATCGCCCAATCTGTTGCGATAATTCAAAAGACCTAGGGAGTTCCTCACCAACCCAATTAGGTATAGTAGGTCTTCTTCCAAAAGCTTCTGCAACAACAACTCTGGAACCCACTGTCCTTCTAAACTGGTAAGTATGACTACCTAATACGAAAATATCCCCTGGTGTCAATCGTTCAACGAAACTTTCAGAAAGAACACCTATTCTTGTTCTATAAGTTTCTAATTCAACTCGATAATCAGCATTTTCTGGAATGGTCCCTATATTAGTGTAAAAAACCAATCTAGAACCTCTCTTCTTTCCAAATGCTTTTTCTTTGTCATCATACCATATCTTTCTATAGATTTTTCTCTCTTCTACATCGAGATTGTACCCTCCTAGATATTCTAATACGTTAATATAATCATCAAAATCAAGAGCTTTGTAGTTGTATGATTTTCTTATCATATCAAATGCTTCTTCAACACCCCATCTCTTCATAAGAGATATACCCACAATAAATTGAGCAAGAACATCCAAACAGTTGATAGGAATCTGAACTTTATCTATCTCTCTGCTATAAGCACTTTTGGTTAGAACTGCACATTCAATAGCGTCATCTCTATCAGTTGTAATCAGTCTCCCCTTTGCTATTCTATCTAGTGAATGACCACTTCGTCCAACCCTCTGCAAATACTTTGCAACAGTCTTTGGTGACCCTATTTGAGATACAAGTTCTACACTTCCTATGTCTATACCTAATTCAAGAGAAGTTGATGTTATTGCCGCAAGTAATTCATTATTCTTCAATCTATCTTCAACATCTAAGCGGATTTCTCTAGAAAGGCTAGAGTGATGAACAGCAATTGCAGAAGCGTATTCATCTCCAAGATATTCCTTTAGTCGGAATGCTACATTCTCGGACCCTCTTCGTGTGTTTGTGAAAACTATGGATGTTTCATGATCTAATATTAAATCAGCTAAGATAGCATATATTCCTTCTTGAATAATAACGTAGGGAGTATGGAGTATATCATTAACTGGACTCTTTACTTCCAAGTCAAGTTTCCTCTGTGGTGGGAGATTAGCTATATAACAATCTTTTTCCTGAAAATTATCATTGCTTCCCACCAGAAATCTAGCAATCTCCTCTATGGGAGCTTGAGTTGCAGACAAGCCAATTCTAGTGATTTCTCTTTCTGCAACTTCTTGCTGTAGGTACGAAAGAAAGAGTGAAAGCATTACTCCTCTTTTATTCGAGCTAACTTCATGAATCTCATCCAGAACCAACCAACGAACACTCTTTAAGTGCAACGAAAACTTTGGAGATGTTAATATAAGTCCTAAGCTTTCAGGGGTAGTTATCAAAATATGAGGTGGGGTTTTGAGCATTTTGGTTCTTTCTGCTTGAGTCGTATCTCCTGTTCTTACACCTACTCTTATCTTAGGTGTTACTAGTTTATTTGCAGCTGCTAACTCCTGAATTCCTTGTAGTGGCTCTTCAAGATTTTTTCTGATATCATTACCAAGAGCTTTAAGTGGGGAGATATATAAAACATAAATCTCATCCTTTAGATTGCCGTCCTTTGCTTCTATAAATAGCTCATTTATTGCTGAAAGGAAAGCGGCAAAGGTTTTGCCAGATCCTGTAGAACTGAATACTAGTGTGTTTCTTCTATCATGAATAGAAGGTATAGCATAAAGTTGAGGAAGAGTGAACCCTCCTGGAAACTTAGATGTAAACCAATCTTTGATTTCATCAGCTAAGAAGGAATAAATATCTGCTGAGGTTGAAGGTTCATCTAAGTAATGGAGAGTCATTTTGATTGTTTCTACAATATTATTTCACTATATATATTTCATTATTACATAGAATCAACTTTGTCGAAACAGTAAAAAAAGAATTAATTTTCAGCATTTTCAGCTTCTTCAGCTTCTTGTTTTCTTCCCCATTCCATTACAAAAGCAGATTCGCCATCTCTATAATAATGTTTGAACTCCCTTTTAATATAGAAACCCAATTTCTTATACATCTCAACTGCTGCTACATTCGATACTCGAACTTCCAAGTAGATTGTATCCACACCATGTTCGATTAGTTTTTGTATTCCATATTTCATAATCTTAGTCCCATGACCTTTCTTTCTATGATTAGGAATAACTGCAATTGAAATCACATGACCTTTAGATGCGCTTAAACCTATGAAGGTAGAAAAAGGTCTTTCCAGTCTGGAAAGCGCATAACCTATAACTTTTCCTTCTACTTCTCCAATAACACATGCAAAGCCATATTCTTTAAGAATACGATAAAAGAAATCAAAGGAATAGTTTTCTGGAAGACAGAGCCTGTTAATCTTAATGATGTCATTAATATCACTTAATTCAGCTAACCGTACAGTAACAGATTGCTCCATCTATTAACCTCTAACTTGACTTTACTAGCTCTTTTTTCAATTTTGTGTTTTGGAGATGAAAAGTAACACTATTTTGATAATATTCTTAAAGCTTAAATTAGGAAATCTCTTATCAGAATGAAACCCACAGAGAGCCAAGACGAAAATAATCTTCTTTCAGCTGATTTAATGAAGAAATTTCAATACTCAGCTAGTCTGCTGAATCATTGGCTTGAGGTTTTTGATTTAAGCAAAACGCTAGAATTGTTAGATGGGCTTAGATCACCTTACAATTCAATGTGGGTTCAAGTAAATATAAGAAAAATAGATTATTACTCTCTCTTTGACATCTTTGAAGAAAAGGGGTACATTGCTCGTAAGCATCCTTTTTTTGATGATTTTATAGAAGTTGAAGTGCAGAAAAAAGAGTTGTCTGGATATTCTAGAGATTTACCTATTATAAGGGTAGATCATGAATCTACTACAAACATTGCTTTAGGGAGAGATGTTCAGACTGCTAATATTATGAATCATGATGAATTTGATTCTGGAGAAACAGTTTGTATAGCAGATTATGTAAACAATATTCTAGCAGTTGGAAAGACTCAAGTAAAAAGTAGTGAAATAACAAGACTTACTCAAAAGGCTGTAGTAAAGGTGTCAAGTTCTTTGGCTTATGCTCCTCCTATAACAGAACTAAGGGAATATAGAAGAGGATTTTTCAGTATAATGTCTCCTACTCAAGCAGTTGGAGTTAAATCTATGGAATTTGACTCTAAAGAAAATATTCTGGTTATGTCTACTGATAAAGGGGATGTAGCTAATTACATTTCAGAAATTACTAATTACAAAATACCAATAACTGTTCTAGCAGCGAATGAGATGCAAGTCAAAGCTCTTAGGAAGAATGTTGATAGAACAAAGAACAAAGCTATTAGAATTTTGCATAGACCATTTCTTACATTTGTAAGGGAAATACCTGAGATAAAATATACATCGTTTTTCATCGAACCTCAAAACTCAAGAACAGCTGTAATTCCAGTATTCTCATCAAATCTAGGTATAGATAGATTGCAACAGTTTTCTGAAAATCAGCAAAAGCTTATCGGAGAACTATATAGATGCTCTCATGGTAAAGCATCTATTACTTACATTACTCATTCAATTGACTATTTAGAAAATGAAGAGGTATTCCAGAACACACTAAGTAAAGCATATTTAGACAATCAAGAGTTACCAGAAACAATAAGGAAACTGAAGAAATCTAAAACAATAGAATCACGAACTCCTCCAGAAAACTATAAGGAAATCGAGAAAGAATTGGATAAATCAACAGTTTATCTTGATCCTTTAACAACAAACAATACTGGAGGATTTATTGCTAAATTCAGCTTAAAGCCAAAAGAATAGAAATTAAGGAAATTGCTGATAATCGATTAAGTAAGTGTGGATTATTAGTTCACTTTTATTTTAAATAAGAGTTAAAGAGAAATCGCACTTCAGAAAAAATTATATTATCTAATTACAATGAATTATAATGGATTCTTTCTCCTTTGATGAAAATACTGATGCAAAAGATTGGCTCAAAAAAATAGATCAAAATAATCCTGAACATATTCTCTATATTAAAAAGTTCATTGAACAAATTTTCCAATGGGGTCGCCAATGGGGTCTTGATTTTTATTATAAAGACTTTATACTTTTATTAGAGAGCTTGATTGAATTTGGTGAACCTGCTGCAAAATATTTTGCTAAATATCTATATAGTACCGAAGTTTATGGGACGAAAAAGTATTATGACCAATTTTTAGAAACTAACAACTATAGCTTCTATTTTTATTTGATGCTTGAATCAACTAAGTTCTTTTATCTACACGATGACACTAGCTGGATTTTTGATTCAGCGATAAAGAAAGTAAAACAATTTTAAAAATGTCTTCTGATGCTATAATATTCATCAGAGATAAACTGAAATCTGGAGACATATTTGAAAAAATTACTGCAGCCTATTATCTTACTTCCTCACAAGATTATGTGGATCTTGATTTATTTATCGAAATATCTCAGAAAATGGATTATGAAGAGGGAGGAATAGACAAGGAAGATGTAAGAGAATTTCTCTTCACATATTGTATAATTGGTATTTCAAATATAATCAGTAATCACCCAGAATTTTTGAACGAAAATAGAACTAAAGAGATACAAAAAATTGTACTTAAAGTTGTTAATAAGTATCTTTTTGAAGGAGTTGGCATTCATGACATGGTAAACTATTATCTTGCTAGAGAATTTGAGAAACTTGCAGAATTTCTAAAATGGGAGCCTGATCAGTTATTTGACAAAGGCAGGATTTATGCTGATACTATCCATGAAACAGAAAATTTTGATAAATTTTTGTTAATTTGGCAAGATACTAAAGAGCATTTTTATGAAAGCTTCTTCTCTACATCTAGTAATCATTTCAAAAATTATATTCTATATCCAATTGAAGTTGTAGGTGAAAAAATCCTTGATAATTCTATTGCTGATTTCCTTGTTAAAGTGATTAAAAGTACTGATGAAAACAAAGAGCTTCATTATAGTGCTATTTCGACTTATGAATATGTGAAGAAAGACCCAACTTATCAAACCAATAAAGAATTTCCTTTAGAAAAATACATTGAGAAAAGAAGAAAATTCTATCAAAAGAAGGCTGAATTAAAAAAGAAGGAAGAAGAGAAGAGAAAAGCAGAGGTAGCAGAAAAAGAAGCTAAAGAAAAACTTCACTCCGATACACTCACAGACTCAAATTCTGAAAAAAATTGGTATAAGACACTTAAAGACGTAATGATTGATCCAGAGAGAATTAAAGAGGTAAAAAAAGAATTGGAAAATTTCTTTCAAGATTATGAAACACCTACAGGAGAGAATCTTCTTGCAAAATATAAAGAAAATGATCTTTATGAAGAAGTTATTACAATATTTGTAGAAATATACGATGCTCTATTAAGCATACACAGAAGCGATTATTACAACTTCTTGTTTCATTTAGAAAATAGAGATAAGATCCCTCCTGCTACTAAACAAGATATAGAGAAATTTAAGAAGGAATTGCCGGAATTTTTGAAGGAGTATAAGAAAACAATTGATGAGATGTTGGAAGAAATTTTCTAAAGAATTATCCTTGAATACCAATGTTTCTGGACAAATTCATTACTAAATACAAATTTAAACAGAAAGAAACTTAGTCAACTTTTTATTGTAAATGAGTATCCAATTCATTTACTAACCAGATAAAAGCTTCCTTAATTCCCTTCCCGTGGAGAATACTTGTATCAAAAACAGCAAAGGTTCGATCTTTAAGATCAAGATGCAATCCAAGCATTTGGATCAATAGAGGAGCCTCTACCGCCCCAGGAAGATCCTGCTTGTTGGCCATTATTAATGTGGGAACATTTTCCATATATGGATTATTGAAAACATGTGTTTTGAGAACATCTCTTGCTTCAGGTAATCGTTCGATGTCAGCGGCATCAATAACAAATATTACTGAGCTACATCCTGGATAATGTGCTTCCCATAAAAATCTGAAATGTGATTGTCCAGCAACATCTATTGCAGTTATAGTCCATCCTTCAAATTCAAAAGATTCAATGTTCTGCCCAATTGTTGGTGTCAAGTTTTCGGCGAATTTACCAAATCTCATAAAACGAGTCAAAGTTGTTTTTCCTGCTGCATCTAAACCTAATATCAATATCTTAGCCTTCTGCTCTTTCTTAAGCTTAGTTCTCAACCATGAGGAAAACGACCCGAACATACTCATGCAGCTGTCATTCCGTATAAGTTAATTTACATTTTGTATCTATTTTATAAGTCTTATCTTAATCTTGACTCTATCTGGTTTATTTGCTGTTATTTTCTTATTAAAGTTTTTCCAGATATGCAAGCGAGAATATCCCAGACTTACAGTTTCTAGTCAAATCTTGTCTGTCTTTTTGCTTCAATGTCGGTATTAAAAAATTTCGATAGCTCTCAAAGATATTTTGCACGCGAAAGATAATTTTACTGTACTTCAGAATACCCCAATATCTAAAAATTTTTAAAATAAGACCAAGGTTGAATGATGTAACCTTTAAAATATATTTTGGTGGTTTGTTATGGCTATGAGTATAGATGGGAACACCGAGGATAAAGAAATCGTTTCTAAACAAGTTAAGGTTGGTCCCGATAGACTAACTCGCTTCGAAAGAGCTCGCATAGTAGGAGCACGGGCTTTACAATTAAGTATGGGGGCTCCTGTATTACTCCAACTTCAAGAATTAGAAAATAAATCGCCTCTTGTTATAGCAGAATTTGAGCTAAGGGCTAAAGTTTTACCCCTAAGCATACGAAGGATGCATCCAAACCAAACCTTTCAAATCATTCCTCTGCAAAAACTACGAGATATTCAAGCATTGAGAGAGATATAACAAAAACCAATGCTTCTCAAAAAAGGAAACAAATAAAAAGATATGTCTAAGCAATAAGGTGAGTGACTGATATGGTTAAGATACCTGAAACAATGTTCAAATATTGCCCAAAATGCGGCACACACAAGACTATGAAAGTTAAACAAGAAAAAACTGCCAGAAGAAAATCAGGCATGTCAGCGACTGCAAGGAAAGAAAAGATTAGAAGGAGAGGATATGGTAATCTCGGTAAATACAGCAAGAGACCTGTCACTCAAACAAAAATGGCTTCTAAAACTTCAAAGAAAGTTGATTTGCGATTAAGCTGTCCAGATTGTGGGAAGAAATGGGTACTTTCATATCCCCGAACCAAAAGAGTAGAGATGGTAAAATAATCTAAACTCTTCTTTTAAATCTCATTTAAAATTCTTATCTCGTTTATTCTAGTAGCTTTTGAGCTCACTTCAAAGACCTTAAAAAGACATTGATGCCAGTTTTCAACAATATGCCAATGCTTTATGAAATTGAAGGAAAACAACTTTTTAAAGAAAACAAAATACCAGTTCCTCGATTCAGAGCATATACTGATTCCAGCAGTATTAGTCAGTTTGTTGAGGAAATTGGTAGTGATGTAATGATGGCTAAAGCACAAGCTCTTTCAGGGGGAAGAGGCAAAGCGGGATTGATAAAAAAAGTCTCTAGTGCTGAAGCTGAGGAATACATTCAGAGTATCTTAGGCAGAGACCACAGAGGTAAACCTGTTGAAATAGTTATGTTGGAGGAGCCTTTGGAAATCGAAAAAGAATATTATCTTGCTGTTATGTTGGACAACGAATCTGGAAAGTATCTAATTATCGCTAGTTCTCGTGGAGGAGTAGATATTGAAGAAGTTGCCGAACACTATCCAGATGATATTTTCAAGGAATATCTTTCGATTTGGGATGATCCTTTTTCATATATGTTCATAGATCTAGGTAAGAACCTTGGTTTTGAAGCAAAAACACTAACTTCTTTTACCAACATAATGACAAACATGGTCAACATGGCTAAGCAAAGAGACCTTACTCTGGTTGAGATCAACCCATTAATATTGACACCTGATAGGAAAATAATTGCAGCAGATTCTAAAGTGGTAATAGATGGCAATTCAGATTTTAGACAAGCAAATATTGCATCTTTAAAATCTCAAAGAGATAGACACACAGAGTTAGAGTTTGAAGCAGATCAAGCAGGTATAAGCTATGTTCAACTTGATGGAGAGATTGGGATTATCGCTGGAGGTGCAGGTCTTTCAATGGCAACCTGTGATTTGCTAGAATTCTTTGGTAGTTCTCCTGCTAATTTCCTAGATGTAGGAGGAGGAGCTGATGAAACAAAAATTGAGAAATCTTTAGAAATTCTTTCAAGGCAAAATATCAAGGGGATTTTCGTAAACTTCTTTGCAGGAATCACTAGATGTGATGATGTAGCTCAAGGAATCATTAATGCTTCAAAGAAATTTGAGATAGAAGTTCCAATAGTAATTAGATTAGTTGGAACCAATGATAAAGAAGGTATTAGTATTTTGGAGGAAAATGGAATAAAAGCATATGGTGAGATGGAACCCGCTGCAAGAAAAATTATAGAGCTTGTTAAAGGAGGAAATTAAAATGGCAATTCTGTTAGATGAAAATACTAAGGTTATTGTGCAAGGGATTACTGGAAAACAAGGAACATTCCATGCAAAATCCATGATTGGTTATGGTACCAAAGTTGTAGCAGGTGTTACTCCAGGTAAAGGAGGGCAAGAGCATTTAGGTGTGCCAGTTTTTGACAGTATGAAAGAAGCTGTTGAAGCAACACAGGCAACTGCTTCTGTAATTTTCATTCCTGCAAGATTTACTTATTCTGCTGCAATGGAAGCAATAGATGCTGGAATAAATCTACTTACAGTTATAACTGAAGGAGTTCCCGTTCAAGATTCAGCAAGAATAAGGCAAAAGGCGCTAGATAATGATGTAGTAATGGTAGGACCAAATTGCCCAGGATTAATTACCCCAGAAGCAAGCAAAATTGGTATCATCCCTGGAAAAATCTGCACTAAAGGAAATGTTGGTATTGTGAGCAGGAGTGGTACTCTCACATACGAGATTATACAAAATTTAACCGTTAATGGTTTTGGTCAATCAACTTGTGTAGGTTTAGGTGGAGATCCAATAAAAGGTATTGGTTTTAATGAATGTTTGACATTGTTTGAAAACGATCCTCAAACCAATCAGATCATACTTGTTGGGGAAATAGGAGGAACAGGAGAACAACAAGCAGCAGATTTAGTCAAAAAGGAGATAACCAAACCTGTATATGCATTTATAGCTGGGCAGACTGCTCCCCCAGGTAAACAGATGGGGCATGCTGGTGCTATAGTTCATGGAAAATCAGGAACAGCTAAAGAAAAAATGCGTATCTTAAGCGAAGCTGGAATTACTACAGTAAGAACTTCAAGTGAAATACCAATACGAATAAAAGAGAATCTATGATTCTCATTTACTTCTATTTTTTTCATTAGATTGGAGGAGGAAAGGTTTCTTCATATTCTAAATCGACAAGATCAGATCCAAACCTATGTTTTATTGTATAGGTTATCTTTATTGTCAAAGCAAGACTACCGTTGAATTCACTTTCCACAAACACTAAGGAACCACCTAACGTTCTATCTCCTTCAACTTGGTAATGTGACCACCAAGCTGATGTAGCTAAAACAGTTCCATTTTGAATACCCTCAGTTGTAAAACATTTGAGTACTTGATTCCATGAGCCATCATGTTTGAAATAGATTGTAAATGGAACATAAACCATATCTTCCAAAGGATAGTAATCAGGGGAAAGGATGGTAATATCATCAATTCCAGTTGTTATTCCCTGAGTTCTGATTGAATTGTCAATAACGGGTATAAAGATCACCAATGATAAGATAATTGAACAGAAGATAATTAGTTTTATTCTTTGTTTTTTAACTATAAATAACTCTATAAACCATTTCTTTGTGTTCTTCCATTTAGTAACGAAATATTCCTTGATTCTAACTTTGAATTCTTTCTTCTCTTTCTTTTGCATTTCATCAAATTTCTCTGAAGCAACCTCTTTTTCTTCCTTTTTCTTATCAGGAGATAAAATCAGATAGGCACCTATTAGAATGACAGCTGCTAGAAGAATATACCTAACAACAGCGTTATCAGCTAGCCACAATCTAAGATAACCAATTTTTCTTATTAGAAGCACTGTTTTTCCTACAACTGCTTCATAAGGAATAAGTGTTGTTGTTCCGTCGTAACTATCAACATAAGTATTTGAGTTAGGATTATCCCCGCTAACCCTGAAAAAGTACTCTAATCCATTCCCTTTGTCTTCTTTAGTTATATTAACCACACGATGAATAATCAGAATTCCTCTATTCCTTGAGGTATCTGAAACATAAACAATTACGTCACCAAGCTCAATTTTCTCTGGAGAGCACTTGTAAATAAGAAACATATCACCTTGATCGTAAGTAGGCCACATGCTTGTTGGGGAAGGATTTTCTATAACAACTAAAGATAAGCCAAAAATTCCTCCCAACATCATTTTGAAAACCATGAAAATTATCAAACCAAATATGATGAGAATAGCTACTTCTTTGGCATCAATATCACTGATAAACTTTTTAACAAATGTACTTATCTTTTCCTTTAGGGTTTTATCATCAGAGGAAGACATTATGTTTATTGATTCAAAGGATATTATAAAAATTTGCTTTTGAATTCTTTATCTGTTCTCAAGGTTTATTAATTAGTTTACAAGGTAAGAACTGATGAAGCAGAGTCAGAGACTTGTTCCAATCACAAGGATGTTGATCCATACTCCACCAGAAGTAGGTATTAAATTTTATATAGAAATTGAGGGGTATCTACCAGATCCAGCATGGGAAATGTTTAGAGAACAAGTTTCAATAGATGAAACAAAACAAGTAGTGTCAATCAAAATTTATGGAAAAAGATACCCTAATCTTATGGCAGCACAAGTTGTTAAGAATTTCAGAAAAAGTATTTCTTTAACCCTTAAAACAAAAGGCAAATGGATTATCCAATGTAACGACAAAAATCTCGAAATTGAAATCTAATTAAGAAGAGGATTTTCATACAAATATTTTAATAGACATTAGAATGCTGTGGTCAATGAATTACGACCGAAGTAAACCGCTGATTGAACTGTCACTTGAATATCTAAAAAGTTTCGGAACACTTTCTCACGATTTATCAGTTGTTACAGGACCATCCAAACATGCAATAGATTTTCTGATAATAATAAAAGAATTACTAGTAGGTGTTTGGGTTTTAGACTGGAAAAGAAGTGTCGGAACAGATAAAATTATTCATATTGAACGTTTAGTTCAAAGATCGAATCTGAGTGGTGGGTTCATAATAGCTAATAATTTCTCCCCAAATGCAAGAGATTTAGCAAATCAAACCGATACCTTAGAACTAATCGAACGAGCAGAAATACTTTATCACACTTAATTTTTATTGAAACTAATTTTGTTTACTTCCACATATTGGACAGTAGAATGAGTTTGAAGGAAGCTCTTGACCACATCTAACACAAAAAATGATCTCTCCGTTCTCCTTCTGAGTATATTTAGAAAGTAATTCAAGTGACCTGTGTACCAAATCAATTAGAGCTAAGTAGCTATCTAGTACAAGTTCTTGATAATCTTCATCTTTAACTTTTTTTGCTTCTAAGATGGTTCTTGAGAAACTGTACAAGTTTGTGGGAATGTTTGGTATGTTTAATTTAGTTGTAGATTGTATTTTAGCTGGAGACCAGTCTCTAGATCCAGTTAGAACCAGGTCTAGATAATTAGGTAGTGTGAGGAGATCTCCATAACATGCAGTTACGGTTGCATCTTTCTCAAATAGTTTAATATATTCTTTTGGTTCTCCTTCTACAGAAATTTTGTTAGATTTTTCTGTAAAAGATATATGCCCTTTTCCAGTTATTTTTGAGTCATCTACCAACCAGAGTAAATCTGTAATGATGTGTTTTCCTTCTTCATAAATACGCGTAATTAATCTTGTTGGAATAACATCTTGAAGATTGAAACCATAGTATGTATTCTGTTTGTTATTTTCGAGAAAATATATGTTTGGATGCAAATCGCTACCACTAATCGTTCCTTCATATATTGTGGTCAATGACCTGAATATGATATTAGTGATAGTATCCATTTGTTCCATTTAACAAAGGACATACTCCAATATAAATAATTGTTAATCTGCAAAATTGAGTAATACTACTAAAAAATAATTCTAGTGCGTTAAGACTATCGCTACTTTTTTAAGTAATATTTGGGTATTTTGATTTGATTAATAATAATCAAGGGTGAATTAAAAAATGAAGAAACGAGGAGTATCTCCAGTAATCGCAACAGTTTTGCTGATTGCATTGGTTACAGCAGCAGCAGCTATAGTGTTTCTAGTAGTAATTCCGATGTTACAACCTAAAAGCGAAGCAACGCTCATTATCACACCAGGGTCAAGTGATGTTGGTGGTGGAGACAGAGCTATAGAAGTTAAAGTGGATGCCGTAGGTGGATCACTTAATATCACGAGTGTAACTGTCACTGGTTTAACAGGAGTACAACTTCTTGACACGCCAACAGGAAGTAGTATGATTTACGTAGTGATAGCCGCAGAAGGTACCGATATGGTTTACATAGTTGGAGCATTTAACGTTGGAACCAGTTATGATATTACATTAGAGTTTGCTGAAGTATCAAAAACATTTTCGCACACAGCATAAATTTTTTCCTTCTTTTTATTTTTCTTGTATTTTTCAGTTATTAGTAACATCGTTAAAAAGAATAGTTTTATTTAGATATAGCTCATACCGTGTCAGAGATGTTTACAGAAGTTAAAAATCCCAAAACCTCCCAGGAGCTAGAAAAACTAGTAAAATCGCTCTACGGTAATGAAATCACAACAGAAATGTTTGTTGATTCTACTCTAGAAGATAAAAATGCTAAAATCAGTCTAATAAAATCGGGGGAGAAGTTTACTGGTTATCTAATCTGGTTAAAAGAAAAAGAAGTTGAGGAAGAAGATGAAGAAGAAGTTAGTGGAAAAAAAACTGAGATAAACATCTTTGCAATCGATGAAATTGTTTTACTTCCTGAGGAACAAACTGAGGAACGAGCTAAAGAATTGGTACAAGATTTAGATGAGGAAATAAAGAAAAATGACTGTTCTATTGCAGAATTAACTATTCCAAGCCAATCTTTCTGGTTAATTCCTGTTCTAGTCAATGAAGGATTGTTCAATGTTGCTATTCTCAGAGTAAGCAAAGAATTAGAGAAAAGAACTGAATTTGTTAAAATTTATAATAAAATCCAAGAAGGGATTAAACCTGATATCATAGAGTTAATGATTTCTAAGGAAGGAGCCTATAAATTGGAAATAATCGAAGAACCTACAGATTACAAGAAAATACTTGAATCAGGTTATTCACCTGAGATTGTAAGTATGATCTTTAGCGTAGAGAAAAACAAAGAAGAGGAACTTCTTGAAAAGGTTAATCAAATAGCAGAATGGCAAGAATATTCATTCTCTTTAGTAAAATACTATTAACCATTTAGTTTCTCAAGCTCTAAAGATATTATTTCTCTTGTTTGTTTGGGGAGATCAGTAATTATTCCATCCACATTTCTTCTAATTAATTTTCTAATTTTTTTCTCATCATTAATTGTCCAAGGATAAACTTTCTTACCTTGCTTATGAAAAAAATTCACAGTTTTCTTAGTCAGAAATCTGTAGAAAGGATTCATAGCATCAATAAAATCATTGAGAGCTACACTTTTGTTCTGATACATAGGGAAGATATAGAGATAAGCCAGTTCATAACCTAGAGTTTTTTCTCTTAGATTTACAATTGGTTCATGAAGAAATGAACTTACAAGAATTTGGGAATTGTCTCCACCTACTTCATTTAAAAGAGAATCGAATTGCTCCTTCGTCACATCACATTTTAATTCTATATTAAATTTAATTTTCGAGAGAAATTGCTTAAGAACATCTTCTAATAGAGGAACAGGATCACCATTTGGAAGTTTGAATTTTTGAATAGTTTCAAGATTTGATTCAGCTATTACTATATTTTGATCTTTATAGGGAATTGTGTCATTATGAAAAACAACAAAATAACCATCCCTAGTCAAATGAGCATCCAACTCTATCATATCGGCTTTTTGTTTAACAGCTAATTCAAAAGCTTTAATGGAATTCTCATGTTCTTCTATAGAAGCACCTCTATGAGCAATAATCAAGGGTGTAGTAAATTCCACCATATTATCAGTTTTTTTTCAAGATTGATTAATCTTGTGTTTTTCAAAAAATCTTATCTCGACATATTTTTAAAATTGAAGAAGATGGGAGATACATGGAATACAAAATTAATGACATAAATCTAGCTGAAGAGGGTCGAAAGAATATTGACTGGGCAGAGTCTAGGATGCCTGTTCTTATGGAATTAAGAAGGAAGTTTGCAGAAACAAAACCATTAGAAGGTATGAAAATAGCTGGATGTCTTCACGTAACAAAAGAAACAGCAGTTTTAGTTGAAACATTGATTGCAGTAGGAGCGGAGGTTTCTTGGAGTGGGTGTAATCCATTATCTACAAAAGACGATATTGCTGCTGCTTTAGCAGCTAAAGATATTTCCATATTTGCTTGGTATGGAATGTCCAATGAAGAATTCTATTGGGCAATAGACAAGGTTTTGGAATTCAAACCTACTTTAACTTTAGATGATGGAGCTGATCTAATATTTCGAGTACATTCTGAATTTTCAGATCTAGCTGAAACTATCATAGGTGGAACCGAAGAAACAACAACTGGTGTTCATAGATTGAGAGCAATGGACAGAGCTGAAAAACTCTTATATCCAATAATTGCGGTAAATGATGCAGAAACAAAAAGTGATTTTGATAATGTGTATGGAACTGGTCAATCCACATTAGATGGAGTGTTGAGATCAACTAACATCATAATTGCTGGTAAAATTGTTGTTATAGCTGGTTATGGACACTGTGGAAAAGGTTTGGCTAAGAATGCATCTGGATTAGGAGCTGATGTAGTAGTGACTGAAGTTGATCCAGTACAAGCTCTTAAGGCTGCAATGGATGGGTTCAGAGTCATGAAGATGGATGAAGCTGCAGGTTTGGGTGATTTATTTATTACTGCAACTGGGATGAAGGATGTTATTATAAAAAAACACTTTGAAAGCATGAAAGAAGGAGCAATTGTATGCAATACTGGACATTATGATGCTGAAATAAACATCCAAGATTTAGAAGATTTAAGCACATCAAAAAGAGAAATAAGAAAAAATAATGAAGAATATCTAATGTCAGACGGAAGAAAAGTGTATCTTCTTGCAAAAGGAAGATTGGTAAACTTATCTGCTGCTGAAGGTCATCCTTCTGAAGTTATGGACATGTCTTTTGCTAACCAATTATTAAGCTTAATTCATCTAGCAGAAGAAGGTAAAAATCTCGAAAATAAAGTATATGATATTCCAGATGAACAAGATAGAGAAATAGCCGGTCTAAAACTGTCACTCATGGGATATAAAATAGATAAATTGACTCCTGAACAGGAAGCCTATAAGGATGCCTACTTTGAGGGCACCTAATTCTATATATCACCCTCCCTTTTTCTATTTTTCCGAAAACTTCCGTAATATTTTTAGGAGAGGGGGTCCTATTATGAGTTATAAGAAAAGGGGAATACCACCTTGATTAAACATCTACTTATTCTAACAACTTATGGTCAAATTTTCTATAGTCAAGAATTTGAAAAAACAGATGAAGCTGTTGATGTTGCACTAACAGGCGGGTTAATGAGCGCAATTTATTCAATGGCAACAGAAACACAAAAAGAAAAGATTTCCGAATTTGAAATGGTAACTTCAAGAATTCTTTTTCAAGAAGAGGAGAATGATTTACTGTTTGTTATATCAGTGGATAAAAGAATGGATACAAAAGACACCAAAGAATTACTAGATATGATTGCTAAAAGATTCTATGAAAAATATGGTGAAGTAAGAATAGATGGGTTAGTATTAACTGATTTTGAAGCTGATGCTACGGAAATAATTTACAAAAAACTATGGTATTTGGACACTCAAAAAAGGAAATTCAGAATAAGAGACTATTTAGCAACATTTTTTGTAGCATTAACTTTGTGTTGGTATTCTCTACTAATTTTCGGATCCCCACCGTTTAAGGGGATGACAGATTTCAACATAAGAACTTTCATCTGGGATGATTTACTTGGTTCTTTGTCGAATCCTGCAGCATTGACGCTTAATATCCTATTTCTTATAGCTGTTATAGCTATTCCTGCAATAGCTGTCTATTTGCTTTTCAAATTTACTTATGTAAAGGATACTTTCAGATTTGCAAAAGATTATTTGACTAGACCAACAAGAGCAAGTTACTCTGAACTGTTACCTAATTACTTCCTAATCAATATTCTAACATCTTTTCTCGTATACGTAAGTTTTATGCTTTTTGCGGGAGGTTTCTTCTCAGAACTAACGGTCTATCCTCTCTTTCCAGGAGGATTGGTAGGTGGTTTAACTGAAGAATTTGATTTTACAAACTTTGCAACAAGTGATATTGGAGATCAGATGTTTATTGGGATTCTTGCCTGGTTTACATGGGTTTTTGTTTTTCCACTCATTTATTCACTGCTATTGGGAGAAAAGAAGTGGTTGAAAATCTACCGTAATGCAGTTTTTATTGCATCTATTGCTGTTTTCATATATATGATATGCTATATTTTCGGCGGTTTAAAATATTTAGAAGCAATTGGATTTAACCCAACTAGTTCTAGTTTTGGAGTCGAACAGCGTGAAATAAAATTTCAATTGCTTGCCAGAATCCCTCTTAACATATTCTTGTATGGATTTTTACTATTCTTAGGTATAGGTGTAAACAGAGTAACTCCTTCAAAAACTCGAATACCATCTATTCTTGCTGTTGGTGTTGCAATATACGTTACTTTAATTATTCAAAGATTAGTGTTCTTCGGTCTCTACCCAATTGTAATATGAAAGAGAAGAAGAATTCTCTTCTTTATTCTAGCTAGAAAATTTTATATCAGTATAATTCCATGTCTTTAAAGTGAGATGTTAAATGCTAAAGTTTAGTGTTCGGTTTTTCTTTCATAATAAAAAGAGGACTTATCAAGCTATAATGACATTAACTTTAGCTCTCGTCATATATATTTCTACAACCCTTTTAGTCAGAGGATATGCTTCTAATATAAGTGGAATGGCAGAGATTATTCAACCTTCAGATCTTCTTCTTGTTATAGAAGAAGGAAAGAGTTTATCCGAAAGTAGAATAAATATTGAAGTGTTAGAATTTTTGGAGGAATACGCTAGTACAACACCAAACTTAGAGGTGATTTTACCAGAATTATATATTCCAGTAGTGGTTGAAGGAGAAACAGGAACAAGGTTAACGACGCATTTACGATTGCTTAACATCAGTAATTTTGAGCGATTTCAACCACACCACTATGAATATCCCCCAACAGAACTAGAAAATGATGAGATAATTATAGGACAACAACTTGCTTATCTAACAGCTGCAGGAGTTGGATCCTTAGTAAAAATTGAATTTAGTGATTATCAAGTAAATGAGTCATTTGTACTTTCACATAATGAAAGCTATTCTGTATCAAACATTATTAAATCAGGTCACGAGTATGATATAGAGTTAATGGGGTCACTTTTCAGTTTTGATCTAAACGCATCTTTGGATTATTTCTCTTTTATAGAATTAAGAGTTCTAGATATTAGGGGAATTGAAACAATTAGAACTGATATTATAAATGAATTCAATTTCTTAGAAGTGCTTGATCAGAAACAGACTCAGAATTTCATAATTTATGCTACAAATGATGTAATAAGAACGCTAACTATTTTAGAGATTCTATTTTTTGTTTTAATGCTTATTTCTATTTCATATAGCATTTATACTTTAGTTAGAGAGAGTGAAAAAGAGATTTTCACATTAAGATCTATTGGAGCTACTAAAAGGCAAATAGTTATGCTATTCATGCTTCAATCCTTTTATATTGGAATAATATCAGCTTTGCTTTCTCTAGTAATTGGATATTTAGCTGTTAGTGGTATAGTTGGTTTAGTAACAGCATCTATGGGATTACCATATATAGCATTGAAAATGGAAGGATTTTTGGTTGGAATAATATTTCTATTTTCATTATCATTATCCTTAGTATCTGGAATTTTACCTTCTCTTGAAGCTTCAAAAATCAAAGTTATAAGGGGGGACACTAGATGAATCTTAGAAAAATCTTTCTTTACAATGTCCTACCAAAAAAGAGAATACTCTTAGCTTTCATTGGATTTCTTATTAGCTCCACTATAATTTCAGGTGCTGGAATCCTTATGTCCAGCATTGTAAATAGTACTGCATCATATCTAGGAGAGAGTGAAAATATTTTGGTAATCTCGAATCCAAAGGCTTCGACTCCTTACACAAGTGTGATACCATTAGATTTAGCAGATACTATTAGTTCAATTGAGGGAGTAAAAGAAGTTAGTCCGGAAGTTATGACAGCTGCAGTATTTAAGAATAAAGCTGTTTACTTCAGGGGTGTAGATGTTTCTTCCTTTTGGCATTTCACCAGCATAGAGCATTTGGAAGGTAAACTTCTAACAGTAAATGATACGTTTGAGGTTAGTGTGGGAATTAATTTTGCGGAAAGAAATAATCTAGGATTAGGAGACTATTTTACACTATTTTCTACCAGATCAGAATCTGCAATTGAATTAAAAATTAAATCAATTTTTAGATCTGATACCCTATTAGATGACGAGATAATAGCTTCCTTATGGATTGGTCAGTTTTTTGCATTTGAGGATTTTAATTACATAACTCACTTGAGAGTAGAGATAGATCTAGATGTCATTGAAAACAAAGAAATGCTACGGGAATTAGTGAGTAGTGAATATGAACTTGTTGTGAATATCATAACTCCTGGGTATCTGCAAGAACTTAATGCATCGGTTTGTGTCTATAATAAAAGAGGTGTATTAATCAATCAAACCATCATTTTTAATGACAATCAAGCTTCGTTTATATTACCTTTTGGAGAATACGAAATACAGTGTGAAGTTACAGATGTTATTTCAGAGTCGATAAGGATTCTATTGGATAAAGATTTACAAGCAGAGATATATATTTCATATATTGAGAGAAACGTATATTTTAGATTAATAACGGATGAAAATGATCCGATTCAAGGCGCGAAGATTACTCTCTACAGACAGAATGGATTCAGAACAGAAGATCAAAACTATGTAAGTACCACCGACAGTAATGGAGAATCAAACATATCAGTAAGTGATGGTAGTTATTCATGCATTATTTTGTATGGAGTTTATAGAAAAGATTTAACTTTCACAACATCTATTTCAAATGATTTCGAAATCATATTAATCAGCAGACATCCACAAATAATAGTAGAAAACCCAATTAATAATTCTGTAATTATTGGATATAATGTTGACATTAGATTGTCCTCTTCTCCTGGTTATTCTATTTATTTCTACTGGGATGATAATCTAACAACAATGGAAGAATTCTATTTAGCATCTCCTAGTGAGGAGGCACCAGAAAGCATTTCAACTCCTTTTGAGGAGGGCTCACATTCTCTAACAATCGAAACATTTAATCAAGATTATATATCAAGCGGATATGATAAGAGTCTTAATTACGCAGAAACCAAAGTTTACTTTGATGTGATTGAAGCTTTTCCCGAAGAATATTATTTCATAAATGCAATGAATGGTTCTCATTTGAATCCTTCAAGTGTACTAATTTTGAATTCAACTCACAAATTTAGTGGCAATTTCCTCTATAAATGGAATTCTAATCCTTGGTTGGAGGTTTTTTCAGATATAATATCCGTTCCTTATGTTAATGGAATTCATTCTTTAACATTGAAAGCGGAATTAGAAAACGCAAGCAAAGAATGGAATTTTGTTTTTGCAGTAACAGACAATCCTGAAGGAATAGGTATTATTGGCTTGAAAGAGCACATGAAAGTCAGTGCAGAATCTGAAATTCAAACATGGTTTAATCCGCAATACGAAGCATACTATCAGTGGGACAGTTATGCAGATTCACTGATAAGTCAAAACAGTGTAATCAAACCAGATGGATTGACTGAAGGTAATCACACCTTGTATTTAGCATTTTATGACACCTATATCTGGTCAAATCGATCATACACTTTTAGGATAGATAATTCAGCACCAGATATATCACTATCGCAGATTAATGGAAGTGAAATCAACTATGAATCCTTACTAACAGTTTCAACAAATGAAACTCTTTCTTCTCTTGAATTCTCATGGGATGGTCTTTCTTATTCAACTGCTTATGATACAAAAATACTTGTTCCTCAAAGCAACGGTAACCATACTTTAAGATTAAGAACTTCTGATCTTGCTGGAAATTCCATGGAACTGTACTATGAGTTTGTCATAGTTAATTTCACTGGATCAACGCCAATAGATTTTTACATGCTGAATGAATATTCAGGTACATTGAATCAAGTTCATATTGATTTGAATGTTATTTCTGAAACAGAAGCATATAGAGTTGAATATCAGATAAGTGGGACAGTTTTTAAAGCAGGTAACATTACAAATACTACTAGAATTTTCCTTTATCCAGGTAATTACAATCTAAAAATAATCTATTGGGGGAGTTTTTTAGACAAAAGAGAACGCACTTGGACTTTTAACATTCTAGATGGTCAAAAAACTTCAACCATAACGAATGATAATTTTAGCGAAACATACTCTGGAGATATTTTTATTAATCTTCTATATCTTGACGTTAATTATACAATTAATTCATTAAATACACTCTTTGTTAGCGATGGATACTACTCTCTTCTTTACCAATTAGTTGACATCTCTACTGATACTTTTAACTATAATTTCATTGTGGACACAAATGACCCATATGTTACAGTATTGTCACCTCATAAAGGAGAAGAGGGATTAAATGCTGATTTAATATTGGAAAGTGATGCAGTACTAATATTATTTAAAATAGATAATAACCCAATTTACGAATATGATAGTATCTATATTCCCCCGTTTCTGGTAGGAGGGGAGCACACAATAATTTTCTATCTCACTGATTCTTTTAATAACACAAAAACAGAAACGTATACTTTTTATATGGGACAAGAATATGCTCCTGTTAATTTAACTATAGAAATAAAAATTGGTGATGATATTCATCCAATCTTCAACCTAACTGTTGCTATTAATGATTTCTACAATTCTCCAACCAGCTTTTTTACTTCAGATATTAATGGAAGCGTTTTTTTCAATATTTTTGAAGGAGAGTTTCAAGTAAAATTCAATTATGCAGATAAATATTATGATTTCCAGTTAGATACTAGAACAGGAATCAATCAGAATATCCTAATTGGTTATGGATATACTACAGTTGAAGTAAGAGATTATTTTGCAAACTCTTCTATCAATAATCAATATTGCATCATTAGGGACTTGTTTGGAAGAAGAATCATGTCTCAAATAACAAATAATCAAGGACAATTTTTAACATCTTCTTTACCTTCAGGAGATTACATCTGTTATTTCACTAGAACAGATGATGCGACTATTGCTGTTCCTTTTGAGGTATACGGATCAAACAATATCATTCTGTTTGAAATCCCCTCTATGAAAAAAAGAGTTGATTTTGAATTCAGATATGACAATGGGTCAAAAATCTTCAATCTTCCAGTAATTGTTGAAACAGAAATACAAGGACAAATACTAACTACGACTTCATTACATTCAAAGTTTAAAATTTATATATCCTATGGTTATGTGAATTTGACTATTTTTCCTGAAGATGGAAGTACTGTGTATTTACGTCGAATCTTTGAACCTGGGAAAGAATTGATCACTATAGTTTTACCAAGCGATTCAGATGACCAATTGTCAAAAATACCCTTTAAGCCAGTAGCTGGATTTTCTTTCTTAATAGCTTTTTCAACAGAATATCTGAACTATTATCTTAGAGGATCATTGCTATTTACGTATACACTCGTTTATGCGGAGATTGCACTTATCCTTGTCGTAGTAATTGTCAATATGTACTCAATTCTTCAGAATATGTATAGAGAAAGCAAGAGGGAATCAACGATTATTAAGATGATAGGAGGGACGAACTTACATACGATTGTTTCAATTTTTTCACGATTAGGACTTATTGCGCTTATATCATCGATTATTGGGTATGGAATTGGTGTTCTTATCCTGAAAATATTATCAAGCTTAAATCAAACTATTTTCTTTGGGCACACATTCTTGCCAAAAGGAAGTTGGAACATTTTTCTCCTCAATGTAGCATTCACTCTTCTTGTTGCAATTTTAACAATTATTCTGATTGCTAGAAAAGCAGGTAAAGAAAGAAAGGTATCTTCAGTAAGAAGATAAGAGAACAATTATACGAACTTAAACCCATAATATCCTTCATAAAGCCACGAGTCACTCGTCCAAGTAATGTTTACAGAATTCCCGAACATAGGAACTAAATTGTGAATAACAGTCTGTGGGAGGCCCCATAGATCATCATAATTAATTGTTATGCTAATATCATGAATGTTTATTGATTGATGAGGTAAGGTCATTAGAGATAAAGAAGTAAATATTTCATTGATGGGTTTGTTAAATGGAATATCATTACGATTAACTACTATTATCGTACTGTTGGATGAAAGAGTATACCGTGTAGAAATATCAATCGAAATTGGTTGATTGGTTTGAATGCCAGTTAAATCAAGTATTGCTTCAATTGAAGCGGTTTCGTCGGTGATATCTACCGATAATGGTGCATATGCAAGAAGACTGGATTTAGAAGAATTTCCTTTCAATTCTATATCAACTGGTCCAATAAAGTCTTCGAATTTGTTAATAGTAAATAATAAGAATTCTTCATTTGCAAATCGATGTGTGAAATAGTTATTATTATGTAGAAATCTAAAGATAAAATATTTCCAGTAAAATCCTTCCAAATATGCTGGAAACCAATCATTAGAGCTATTTAAAGCTACGAAAATTGTTATATCATATTTCTCATAAAATTCTAGATTTCTCGTAACATTTGATTTCCAAAGAGGAATAGATGCGTCAGATAAACCCGTTTCACTTAGAAAACCTAACATATAGAGATCAATTATCGGTTGAGATGAATAGTATTCTAAACCTGGCGTATTTACTGAGAGAATAATTTGATCATCTGTGTAACCAAGTCTATTAATGGCATCTATTAGTTCTTGAAATGATTCTCTATAATCATAACAATATGTGCTTTCAAAATCTTTCATATTAAAACCAACAGAAGCAATAAGAACTGCTTGACCCACAAAAGGAACAAAAACGATAATGAAAATTAAAGTTCCTGAAAGAATCTTTCTACCATTAAATTTCTTATTATAAATTTGTGAAAAGCTGAATTTAAGATTTTTCTCTTTCCAGATTAGAAGAAGAGTTATTAAATTGAATAATAAAATATATCCAAATAAAGACAACAGTCTTGTGTGAGCGTAATACCAACGTAGATGAAAGTTTTCAAAGACGGTCTCAATTGGTAAAATAGGATAGAGGAAGAGATAAGCACTCGCTGTGATGAATAAGTAAGCTAACAATCCATCCCGATCTTTTCCGTCTCTCTTGTTGAAATACTCAACGACAGATTCAAATCCTACTGCAAAAATAATTGCTAAAGGAACTATAATGGGTGTAAGGTATCTAACTGAGCCCATAGAAAAGAACCCTTGCCAGATAATAAAGAAGAAAATTAACCAAAGCAGAAGATCATTGTTTTTCTTATTTGAACTAACAAAACCTACAAGCTTAAAAATCATCCATGTACCAGCAAACATTGCAGCGATTAAAATTGAAAACGAAGAAGATAGGAAGGATGCTGCTTGAGCATTTTCTAGATAAGTTAAAGTATCCGGTATTGCAATTCCAGGCCAAGATAAACTTAATTTGGATACCCTTAGATTCAAATATAAATTAACGAGAAGATTATCTACACCAGGAATTGTTAGCATATAAAATATCCATAACACTATGATAGCTAAAGGGAATGCAAAAATACCTGCAGTATATATCCATCGCTTGACAGAAAAAATTAAACTTTTACTACTAAAAACAAGATAAATGCAATATATCGCAAGTAATCCAATAAGAATCCCCGTTCCTAAGTAAATCTCAAAAATGGATTTTCTTATCAGTTGGCTTGCTAAACCTACGATAATTACAACCCGTAAAACCTTACCAATTTTATCAGAAGGCATTGCAACAAATATAACAACAGGGATAATAAAACCGCTCAGTTTACTTAAACTACAACCACCAAAACTCAATGAAGTTAAAATTGCAAAATACAACTGTTCTTTACTTTTGTCAGTACCTAGGAAACGTTTGTAGTAATAAAAGGCTCCAGTAGTAAAGAAGAGTATAAACATCTCTTGATAGTATGTATATTCATACACCAGAAAATAAGTAAGGGGGGTAGCTAGAAAAGCAATTGAGGCAAAAAGAGAAGTTTTGTTGGATAATCCCATTATCTTGGATATTTTATAACAAAAATATGTAGTACCTGCTAGATATAAAATTGGTATAAATTGAATCATTTCAGATTGTGTTACAAAAAATGTATACGCAAAAAGCAATATATTCATAGGGGGTTTAAATTGGGGGAGAAAGGTTAATTCATTAATTGTACTTAATTGACCAGTAAGGAAGATTCTGAAAGAATTTGGCAAATAGAAATGCAGAAAATCCCACCCTTTAAAGGGGTACACTAGTACTTGAAATGCATAGAAGAGTATCATTAAGGTTATGACGATTTTTAGAAGAAGATCTATTGATTGAGATAGTTTTTTTCTTTCAGATAATACTAGTAGTGGTAATTTCTTTCTAACCCAGACGTATATTTTGTAAATCAAGTAGAGTAATCCAATAGCTAGATAAACATAAACAAACCTCTCTAGAAGAAAAGTGTTATTTATTTTATTGGCACCCCAGGCAATTATCAACATTGGAACAGCTAAAGCCATAGTTCCTACAACTAAAGATTCTGCAAGATTTTCAATAAAAGAATCAGATGTTTTCAGCTTTAATATTCTTTTCTTAACTATTTCTACGATAAGTGATCCAGATGAAAGAATTGAGATGAGTGGAACAAGAATTCTAATATCTAGCTGAATCATGATTTTAATCTCCGTACTCTTTCTCGACATCTGCTGCTGTTTTATCTTTGGTAAAATCCAATTTACTGAAGTGACCGATTGTTATTATAATTGGAATGGTTGCAGTAACAGCAGCGATAATAAACCAACCAAAAAGAGCATCATGAGCTATAAAGGTTCTATAGCTAGCAAAGTAAAATACTCCTGCAATTAGAAGTAATCCAATTGACCAGAGAGTATATTTTACTTTCTGACTCATTTTTCCTATGGTTTTAGTTTTCACCTTTATCGTCCTATCAAATTCTTTCTTAACTCCCAAAAGTGCACTCATAACTGCCCAAACTAGAAAATATTGTGCAGTCATCATTAAAAGGTAAAAAGCAGTAATGGTCCATACCATACCAAAGAAACCTCTTAGACGAATCATTTTATCTTCTTTTTCTTCTCTTCGCCATGTAACTAAAGCCATAATCAAACTAGCAAAAGAAATTAAAAGAGGAGCAACTAATAGAAGAGGAAAAACGCCTAAGTCTGGCCTTATGAATGCAAATTCAACTAGCCCAGTGTATTCTTTGACCATATACATAACAAACAGTAAAACATAAACAAAAATCATAACTGTCCCAATTATTGGGGTTGTGACTGTTGAAAGAATATCTATTTTGTTTATAGTCTTATTTTGTCCTTTTACTATCTTCCAAAATCTCTTACGAAAAATCGAAGTAATCCCATTTGTCCATCTCCACACTTGATTCACCATACTGATTGGATTCCAAGGAACTAAACCTTTGGAACAGATTTCATGAAGATATCGGGTCTTGTACCCATTGGACATTAACATAAAGGAAGTATCTGTATCTTCGGCTAATGTATCTTCCAAGAAACCTCCGAACTTTCTTAGTAAATCAACTCTTAATAATCCTGTAGTTCCAGCAAATATAACACCATTTCTAGTTCCTCTACTTTTTTGATAAATGTGGTAAAATTGAGATTGGATAAAGGCACTACTTCTCATCAGGTAATCATCCTGATTAACAAACATTGGTTTTCCTTGAACAAGAACAATATCGTCTTCAGTAAATCCAGAGAGACATGTTCTGATGAAATTAGGAGTAGGGATATGATCTGCATCCAAGAGCCCTATAAAATCACATTCAATTTGTTTCAAAGCATTATTTATTGCTCCAGCTTTAAATCCTGAACGATTTTTCCTACGTATGAATTTAATACTATTAACTTTGCAAAAAGATTCGATCTCAGATGAATGCTCAGCAGGACTATCATCGCAAACAACTATCTCAAATTTCTCTTTAGGATAATCTAGATTCATTGCTCCCTCTAATGTCTGAGAAACAACTGCAAATGGCTCTCTATAAAGAGGAAGAAGTATGGCTACCTTAGGAAGAGAATTGCTCTTTAGAAATTTGTTATTCTCATCCTTTAGTAAAGTGTAATTTGATGATGAACCAATATAATAATAAATGAAAACTGAGAAAAATGCTGAAAATAATTCTAATAATAGAATGAGAAAATTTAGAATTAAACCAACTATAGCTGACCCACTTGGTAGCATAGTCCTATAAACTTGAATAATTTCGATAGTACTGTAAATAATATAGAATATAAGAAAAGCAAAAAGAGAACAGGCTAAAACATACCATAGAATTTTTTTCCACTGCATTCTGTTTCCTCTTAATATTATGTGTTAAACTCTTTAACAAAATAAGGTTTGTTGTGTTTTGTTGAGAAATGGAAGAAAATACACACTGGAAAAGTTGCTAGCATGGTCAAACCCAAGAGACCTAAAATTAGCCAAAAGGAACCAGTAAACCCATTGTTTAAAATATCAAAAACTGAGATAGTAACGAGACCACCACCCAAGATGGAAATGATAAAAGAAAGTATAAAATAAGGAACTTTTTCATTCCATTCATCCCTATCTCTTGATGGGATTTTTCGCTTGAATATGGACTTGAAAACAGCGTAAACAGTAAATGGGTTAAGTACGAGAGCGAGAATTAAGAAATAAACAAGGTCAAACAATTTTAGATTTGTAATTCCACTTCTTCTAGCGAAAATAACGGCTATTATTCCAGAAAGTTGGTAAGAAACTGCAAATGCTATTGGCATGATTAATAATGGTGGAAAAACACTCATTGGTAATCGAACTACAGAACTGTTTGTGAAATACATAATAACATAGAAAACTAGATTTAAGTATACTGAAGAGGCAATAAAAAACAGCGACGCGCTGAACAGTAAATCTATCCTATGAATGAAAGGCATTTTAGCTGACATTATTTTCTTCCATCTTAGTCTAAGGACTTGCATGCTCCCTTTTGCCCATCTTAATATTTGTGATAAGAGAAGTGAGAAATTTGCTGGAATCAAACCAAAACTACCGTATTCATCAACTAATTCTGTTTGGTATCCTTTTGCAAGAAGCTTAACTGAAATATCAACATCTTCTGTGAATGTATCAAATGGTATTCCACCAATTTCATCAACATATGACTTGCGATAACAAGCTGTAGAACCATTAGTCAAAACTGTAGAATGCTTTGTTTTTGATCGTTGAAATACTTCATAAAATTGGGCATACATAACGGATTCCCATACTTGTAGTTTTGATTTAACAAGTCTAAAATTTACTTTGGGTTGTACGAAAGCTAGTTGTGAATTATTCATTAGTAATTTGACAGATTTGGTGATAATCTTTGGTTCTATCTTATGATCATAATCTAATAGTATAAAAAATTCTGATGTTACATGTTTTAAGACAACGTTTAACATTCCAGCTTTGAAATGAATATTTGATGGATCATGTATGTGTTGAACGTTATAATGGTGAGCTAGTTCAACGGTTTTCAGATAACTTTCATGCTCTTTTTCGGTATCATCTCCTAGGAACACAGTAAGTTTTTCTTTAGGATAGTCAACCTCTGAAATGGAAACTAAAGTTTCTCTAAGAATTTCATACTCAGGATGCCTAATAGGAATGAGTATACTAACTGTTGGATAATTTTCTATGATGGCCTTCTCTTCTGTTAGAATAGGAGGATTCATACAGGTAGAAGCCATGTGGTTCAATAGTATAGCAGTATAGAATACTCCTAAAAATTCTATTAGTAAGGTTGTTAGATTCAAAATAAACTCTAATATCATTATATTCTGGAACGGTACCACATAGAATCTTTGAATCATTAAAACAAAAGACCAGACCAAATATACCAAACCTACTAAAGCAACAGCAACTGTAAAAAGATAAAGAAAAAAACCTGCAAATTGCCATGCAAACGTAATAGATTTCCTGTTTCGTTTAGTTACTGTCATCTGTGTTCCTTTATAATTGATAATAACGAAGATAGATACTATCATATTAAGACTTTGTCATCAATATTGAAGGAATCAAATTATTGAGAGTAGCGAAACTGGGTGTTCAAGGTTAATCATAGAATCATTTGTTCGTGCATTTTCATCATTTCCATTATTCTCAACATGAGGTTCTCTTTTTGAAATAGATACTGACTGAAAGTACTAAAGCTTTTTCTCTTTTAGAGAACTTTTACCTAAAAAAGATAATGAGAATAACGTCATCAGAGTGAGCTAGGAAAGTCATGGAATCATCGGTTGTAATTCCTCATCATATTCGCTATTCTCAATTAGAGATTCAAAACTAGTAAATATATGAGTTGCGAACAGTTACAAAATAAAAAGAGGAGATTTTACTGAGTTTCCTCAGTTTTTTGCTCGATTTCTAGAGGAGGAGGATTTTCAGCTAAATCCTTTTCCTTTCTTCTTTTCTCCCTAAGTTGATCTGGAGTCATAACAGCTTCAATTTGATTCTTTGGTACTGGGGGGGGATCAAATCGTTCTATTAGTTGAATAATTAAATCTTTTTGTTTTTTAAGTTCCAATTCATCACAGAGTTCAAGAAATCTATCTTCATAAAGATACAAATCTTCTAAAAGATGTTTATAAATGATATTTACCTCTTCTTCATTTAGCTTCATAACTTCTTGAGATGTAATTTCAATTATGTATTCTTTGATGAGATCTTTATCAGAAGCTGTTTCACTTAAGTAGAAAATGAAGAGAGCCATATTAGACTGTGCACTATGAACGGCAGTCTGAATCAAGATAGTGCGATAATCCTTCACCATGAGTTCGATAAACCTTTCCTTAGAAATTTGAAGATTTTTAATCAAATTTTCTTCCCAACCTTCAGGTAACTTAGAATAATTAAATGCTAGAGCAGGAATTAGATAATCATATAATGGTTTTTGGATATCTTTAATATCTTCTTCAGTTAATTTGCCTAAGAATCTCAAGAAAAGTTTGTAATGGTCCATATTTCCAGTACCTTCAAAATAACGAAGGATAGGCAATATAGACTCAATGGGCGCTAAATCTCTGAAATACAATTTCATCAGAACAGGACGAAGAAGATATGGAACAACTAATAGTAAAATAACTGGCAGGAAAGCATAAAAAGTATTTCCGCTAGCTCTTAGTAATAACCATAACATTACAACAAGCGAAATAATTACACCCCACAAACCAAATTGCATATACCTTGCAATCTTCTTGGCTCTTGTTAAATTGAAACATATTTGACATTGTCTGTTAGCTTGTAAGTCATATTGTTGGTCAAGATTGCAAATTGCTAATCCACAATTAGAACACTCACCATCAGAATCATTGTGGAAATGGAATGCGCAAAATTCTTTGCTTACAATTTTAGCCATAACTACAAAAAAAAGAGTATTCTTTTAACTTTATCGAAACAGTCTTTTTTGTTATGTGCTTTTAGAGAGATAGAATTTATTCTTTTTTTCAATATAATTGTGTATGAAATTTAAATGAATACTAGGACAGAGTTTAAATAAGAAGTTCTCAAAATATACAATTGTAAATTGTTTGACTGGAAAGTGGTCTATATTGAGTGCAGATGATGATGTACAAAAAATGATTAGAGAAGGAAAAGACCTACTAGCTAACAAATCACCCGATGATTTTCTAAAATTCATTGAAAAAGGGATTAAAAAGCTAGAAGAAAATGACCAGTTTATTGAATCTGTTATCTTATGGCACTTCGTTGCAGAAGTGATGGAAAATCTTGACGATCAAGATAATCAATCTTATGCATATAGTAAGCTAATAAGTAGATATCTTTTGTTGGATGATCTTCAGAAAGCAGAAGAAGTTTTTAAAGAATCAATAAGCAAGGAACTTTCAGGTTTCCATCTAGATACTGTTAGAACAATATTTGAAAGAAGGAGTGAAACAAAAAGCAATAGAGAGATCATAAGTATTCGCAAAATGGATATTTTTGGGGACTTAGATCAAATACCAGCTAGCCCTAGTACAATGTTTGAAAATGTTTCACTTGTAAGGAGATATGTGCATAATTTTTTGCCTGAAGGAACTTTCTCTGTAACAATATTAAATCACAAGAGTGGAACAACTGAGGAGCTCGAAATTTCTACTGAAAAACTTGTTGAATATGAAGTCATTTCCATTCAAGAAACAGTGAGGGTTGATTAAAATGGTTGAACAAAAACCAATCTGGGGATCAACTAGATACTTTATTAAAATTGATCCTTATACAAATGTTTTTGGTACCTCTATGAGCGGAATAGTCTCATTTTATGATACTCATGGTTTGATAAATGAAAAAGAATGTAGGAATCTTCTAGAGATAGTAAATACCGTAAATGAATTCTGGTCAACAATTTTAGCACCTCATGAAACAAGAGTAGCTCGATGGATAGAAGAATATTTATCAGAAACAGGCATTATTGGTGATTATAATTTACTTTTACGGCTTTTAAGATCAGATGAACTATTTTCTGAAGATTTAGAAGACCTAATTACAGAAACTAAAGAAGTGAGTACTGAAAATTTCGAAAAAGCTTTTGATACTGTAGAAGACAGTAAAATAATTGGGCATGAAATTACAATTAAAAAACTTCCAGAAGATGATTACTTCAGAGATGAACTTCTTCAAAAGTTAATAGAAGATAATAAATATCAAATACCAAATATAGTAAAAAGTCGAATTCAGTATAAATTAGCAAGCGGTGAAATTGAAACCACTGAAAAAGAAAACCCATTAGGGGCAGGAGAAACTCTCAAGGATGTAACTCTGATTTCAAGTCTGAAAAATAATCACAAAAAAACAATCACAGAAATTAAAATCATAGATGAGATACCCTATTGTTTTGCAATAGATAATATGGAAATTGCCAATCTAGAAAGCGAACCATCTAAAGAGAAAGAAGAACAGGTTTTGGAAATCACTTGGGAGATTCCAGAAATTCAGCCAGATCAAGAAGTTGAAATCAAATATAAATTATCTAAGAGAATAAATCGAACAATTTTAGAGATAATTCAAAATGAAGTAATTGCAGTTCTAAATTCATTTGAAAATATTTCTCTATCAGGTTTAGAGTTTTCTTCCAGTATTAAATATCTTAACATTCATAATCGTCAGCTACAGGAATTACATATTATAGATGAGATCCCTCCAGAATTTGACGTCTTAAAAACAAATCCTGAAGCACTTCCTCCAAATGCAGTAATTGAAAAAGTTAAACTGAAGGGGACTATTGTAAGATGGAAACATAAGAATGTTTCAGCTAATCATTCCTTAGATAAATCCTATAAACTTGATTATTTTCCATTCCTATTCAGAGGAAAGAAACTCATTCAAGATAAAGAAGGAAAAACAATTTTCAAGATAGCTAAGTTCATCAAATCCTCTGAAAAAGATGTAGGGTATACTGTTAACTACAAAATTAAAAATATTAAAGGAGATGCTGATGAAATCATATCTCTAGCTGATAAATTCCCTGTTAGCCATGCTGTGGTAGGAAAAGATCCAGAAAATTCACAAATAATGGAACAAATTGATGATTCAGGAGTTAAGATTATAACATGGATAACAGAACCTCCACCTATTGGAAAATTTGCATCTGTCGCAATCAAAGTTTCAGGAGACACTCCACCAACTTTTGAGATGTTCGAAGTATTCATTGGAGATAAAACTGAAAAAGAAGTTATAGACAAAGAATCATCGATCTCTAGAGAGCTTGTCAAATCTCTCTAGGTTCATTCATTCAATTTATCACATAGAGTTTATTTACAACTTAGGGAATTGGGTTCTATCAATGAAAGATTCTTATGAAGTAATAGTTGTTGGAGCAGGTCCTGCGGGTGTAGCTGCATCATTAATTTGTCGAAAGAGGGGATATAATGTCTTACTTCTTGATAAGAAAAAGAAGGAGAAGATTGGAGACAAGGTATGTGGCGAAGCAATCTCAAAAAAAACAGTTCTTAAGGCTATGGAAAAACTCTCTATTGCTCCCCCACTGGAAGAAGAAATTAAAGCACAAATTGAAGATTTAGTTCTTAGAACAGCTTTACCTAAAAACCATATTACTTTTCCAGCAATAGGCTATATGATTGATCGCCATAAGTTCGGACAAAGGTTACTTCAAGAAGCGATAAAATCTGGAGTAATTTTAAAAAATCAATGCAGAGTAAAAGAACCAATTGTGATAGATAACAAAGTATCTGGAGTTTTGATTAAAGATTCAGAACACAATAGCATAGAAATTTTGTCTAAAATGGTAATTGACTGCAGTGGAACTATGGCAGTAGTAAGAACAGGTTTACCACAAGAATATGAACCAAAATTGAACAAAAAGGTTACTAAAGCAGATTTTGCCCCTTGTTATCGCGAAATAATACAGTTAAATCACAATCATGATTTAGAAGGTAAAATAGTTCTACAATATGAAATAGATATACCGGAACCAGGATATATCTGGTTCTTCGATGAAGGGAAAAAACGTTTGAATTGTGGAACAGGATTTATCAAACAAGGAAAACACGCCACCAAGAGTGTTAAGTCAGTATATTTTAACGCTTTAGAGAAATATTTCCCACAAGGAACTTACAAAACACTTGATGGGAGAGGAGATGTAGTACCAATTAGGGCTCCTTTATGGAATGCAGTTGGGAATGGTTTGATTGTTGCAGGAGATGCAGCTTTTCACGCTGACCCACTAACAGCTGAAGGTCATGGTCCTGCATTAATGGCTGGAAGCTTTGCAGGAGAAGTTGCATGCAATGCTCTTGAACAGAACTCATTTGAATTGGAAGACCTATGGGAATATAATCTTCTAATTGTGAAAGAATTTGGGGCAGATCATGCTAGAAATAGAATCCTAACAAAAGTCTTGGAAATAATAGGCCCAGAAAAACTAGAATTTCTACTTAAAAGAAAAGTGGTTAAACAATCAGATTTAACATCTGCAGGTATTATGAAAAAAAGATCATTTATGGACTATTTAGGTCGAGTGGTTAGATGTTTTCCTAAATATGGACTCTTGTTGATGATGAGAAAAGCAATAAGCACAAGCAAAGCAATCGCCAAACACTGCGAAATCTATCCCACAACGCCAGAAAGCTATGAAGCATGGAAATCGAAGATTCTTGATCTTTACTCACAAGTTACTTAAATATACTAACAGAAACCATAATTTTTAAGTTAAGTAATAGGATGTTGTTTTAACCATGACACATCAAGAAGAAGCAGAAGAAAGATCATATGAACACTGGGCGACTGTAGTTAGCAATGAGGCTATTAAGATTTTTGGAAAAAAACAAATAGTTGCTACTGGATGGGCACCATCTGGTTTTTATCATATTGGAAACTTCAAAGAAGCAGTTACTTGCAGAGCTATTCATAGAGAATTAATCAGCTTAGGAGCAAATTCATATTATTTACTTAATATAGATGATGTGGATCCTTTTGAAAAAATACCTGCATTCTTTAAAGAGTATGGTAAGTTATTGAAACCCTACCTAGGACATGCAATCTGTGAAGTACCAGATCCTTTAGGTTGTCATGATTCATACGCAGAGCATTTCATTGCTGATGCTTTAGCTATAATGAATGATTTTGATGTCAACCCTGATCCAATTCTTACATCGAAACTATATAAAGAAGGAAAATATGATAGATATGCTAAATTGTTTCTTGAGAAAAAGGAAGAAATGTACGAGTTAACTGAGGAAATAACGGGCTCAAAAATGGAAGATTTCTTTCTAATACAATGTCCTGAATGTAAAAATCTATCTGCTCCAAAACTCATTGATTATAAATTTATAGATGATAAAATCAAGGTAGAAATCTTTTGTCAGAAAGAAAAACGAGGATGTGGTCAGAAGTCCTCCGTAATTTTAGGAGAAACAATCTGGAAAATTAAATGGCGACTCGACTGGGCTGCAAGACAAGATTTCTTAGGAGTTACTGTTGAATCTTCAGGTAAAGATCATGGTGTATCAGGGGGGTCTATAGATTCATCTTTGGTAATCCACGAGAGAATATTTGGAAAAAGCAAATTACCTATGTTAATTACTCATGGTTTTCTAACCTTTGGTGGTAAGAAATTAAGTGGGAGCACAGGCAGTGGTTTGCCTGTATCAAAATTTCCGAGTATATTAGATCCATCTGTATTTCTTTACAAAATATATAGAACTAATCTGAGAACAGACACAGATTTTAAAGTTGAGATGGATGTGCCCGGAGTAGCTTCAGACTATGATGTTGCAGAAGAACTGTACTATCAAGAGAGGGACATTGAACACAGAAAAACCAAGGAAAAAACAGTCAAAGCTTACGAACTTGCTCTTATGGTAGATCCTTTTGAAGAAAAGCCAATCAGGGTGGATTATGGACAGCTTGTTACATTCTTACAAGTTTATTTGTTTAATGAAGAACAGGTTATTGAAACTCTTAAAGCCAAAGAGATAATTCCTTTCAATATCAGTAATAGGGATTTGCAGCTGTTAAGAAATAGAATCCAAAGAGCGAAATTTTGGATAGAAAATTATGCTAGTGAAAACTTCAAATTCAGTGTAGTTGAAAATCCAAAATGTGAGATCGTGAAATTAATGGATTTACAGGTCCTTAAAGAACTAGACATAGCTCTACAGTACCTTCCTGAAAACTATCAAGGAGATGCTATTACTCAACATCTTTATGAGAAAGCAAAGG
Source organism: Candidatus Heimdallarchaeota archaeon (assembly GCA_019057375.1). Lineage (GTDB taxonomy): Archaea > Asgardarchaeota > Heimdallarchaeia > Heimdallarchaeales > Heimdallarchaeaceae > UBA460. Next base: position 26,093 of record DXJF01000112.1, on the reverse strand, counting down.
AAAAAGAAATTAAACCTAGCAATTTCTTTAGATCACTATATCAAATAGTGCTAGCACAAAAATCAGGACCTAGAGCTGGAACACTCATAGATGTTTTGGGAAAAGCTGAAGTCTCAAGACTAGTGAAAGAAGCCCTAGATTGCTTTTAATTTTAAAAGAAAAAAGAAGAGAATTTTGATTTTTGGTCCTATTTCTCATTTTCTATTGTGGAGTTCACAAAGAAAAATGGAGAATATTCTGGATCTTTTCTCAAAATCTCCAATACTTTTTCGCCTGATTCGGTAATTGACCAACCCCTTTCCTCTTGTTGAATCAATCCTAATTGAGTAAGTGAATTAGAATGCTTACCAGTCTTGATGTGTGATCTGATTGTATCCAGACCAATTCGAAGCTTCTTTGATAACTTCTTGTATCCAACCGCTTCTTTGGTAAGTTCTATGAGGATAAGGCGTTTAGTTCGACCTAGTCTTTCGACTAGAGATTCTAATGTATCTCCATTATCTACCACTCATATCACCGGATAGGTAGATTAGATATTATATACAATTTAAAAACTATATGCTTGTCTCTTTACCAAAAATCCTAGATAGCTTTAGAGCAGCTCTATTTCCCTCAACAGAACATTTAAGAGAAAGTATAAAGTTGTGTTTTTAGATGGAACAAAAAATTTGTTTTAGTGTATTTGATGATACCGTAGGTGTGAAAGTCTTACAACGCGATAACCTCACAGAAGAAGATTCCCATAAAGTATCTATTCGTATGTTATCGGGGGCTGCAGCAACAGATATTTTAAGAGAAGCAAGTGCAGTTATGCCACTCCATGATACAGGGGGAGTTGCATATTCTTTCTTCTTTGGTATACCATGCAAAAGCAAGAGATCACCCATTACTATGGCTTGTTTAACTTACGTCATCCAAGAAGAATTGCAATCACAGCTTTATACAAAAGTTCCAGTTTTTAACTATCATAGTTCCAATATTGCAAAACAACTTTCTGGTCTAATTCTCTATGAACCTGGCTATGAGTTAGATGAAGCTCTTCAAATGAGAATAAGAGGTTGGGCCACTAAACTTTCCTCAATCATGACTAAACAAGAGACTGCAACAGCTCAAACCGTAGAAGTTATCAGATCAGAAACTTCACCTTATTTCTTCATGAGACTGATTAACAAAGGTCAAGATAAAGTGGTGGAAGCTATACTAATAGGAAAACCAGTAGTTGCTGTTTGTACTCAAGAAATGGTTAAACCACTTTTATCATCATTGCAATCATTTCAACCCAGAAGAGAATTATTGATTTCACTGTTTCCTAAGGAGTATATCCCCCCAGATCAATTTGATGTTCTCTTTGCAACATCTGACTTAGTTTCTGATTATCCTGATAATGTTATTTGTGATCTCATAGCAGGACAAGTTAAAGGCGGTGATGAGAGCGAATTCAGCAAACAATTGTTACTGAAATTACAACAAGATGTTGAAGGTGGAGGTAAAGATCATAGAAATATTATTGATTCATCAATTCGAGGTTTAGAAGGAGAGGTTGTAAAAATCATAAGATATTCAGGCACTAGTATAATATCCCAATACTATGCATTAACCACAAATCCTAAGCAGCAATTTGCAAATATGGGAGAAGCAGATATTGATATGGCATTCAAAATTGCCTTCACTCGTTATCCTGAATATTCAAGTAGCATTGATAAACTATATCAAGAAGTAACTGGAAAGAAAAGACGTTTCAACATATAATCTTAACAAAAACTAAAATTGATGATCAAAACTAAGGAAATGTACATTGAAGCATTACAGAGCAATTACTTTCCCTATACTTTTTTATTTGTGTAATTCTTAATTTTAATAATGAACATCAATTCAGTGGCAGATGAAGTTGCTGAGCTAAATCCAACAATAGTTTCTGTAGTTGGTGCTGGGGTCTCTAAAGCTTCAGGAATGCCTACTTTTAGAGGAGAAGATGGGTTGTGGAACAATTACAGAGCTGATGAGTTAGCAACGCCCCATGCGTTTTCAAGAGACCCGAAACTTGTATGGGAATGGTATAGAGCAAGGATGAGAATCCTATTAGAAGCTAAACCAAATCCAGCTCATTATTCACTCACTGAATTGGAAAAAGAGAAAATTGCTCTTGGAATTATTACTCAGAATGTCGATGGATTACATGAAATAGCAGGTTCCAGAAATATTGTTGAGATACATGGCAGAATCAGGTATGCAAGATGCATTAGTTGCACTAACATAGAAAGGTGGGATGATGAAAAAAAAGCACAAAAAGGAATTGAATTACCATACTGTCCAGAATGTGAAACCAATCTTCTTCGACCTGATGTTGTTTGGTTTGGAGAACCTTTAGACCCCAAGAGATGGCAAAAGGCAGCTGAGTGGACAACGCAATCAAATGTGATGCTTGTAATTGGAACTTCTGGTATAGTTACTCCTGTATCCACTTTACCACTCTATGCAAAGCAAAACAACTCTATGATTATAGAATTCAACATTGAAGCTACCCCAATTTCGAGTTATTGTGATTATTCTATATTTGGACCATGTGAAGAAACCTTACCGGATTTTACTGAAAATTTACTAAACAAAATTGGCTGATGTGTATCTATGGTAGAAGAAAAAAGAATAGAAATTATAGTATTTGGAATGGTTCAAGGAGTTTTTTTTAGAGCCACAACAAGAGATGTAGCAAGGAAATTGGGCCTTAAAGGAACAGTACGAAATATGAGGGATGGATCAGTAGAAATAATTGCTGAAGGGTCCGAAGAGAGATTGAATAGACTAATTAGTTTTGCTAAACAGGGTCCATCTTCAGCTAAAGTTTACGACATACAAGTTAAATGGGAAAAAACTAGAGGAGATCTTTCTTATTTTAAAGTAACTTATTAGTGAAACATCAACATTCAAAAGCAATTCAAACAGTACTTAATTGTGAGGAATTAGATTGCCTGAAGATATTGAGAAACAAATCAGAGAAAAAATATCAGAGTTAAATCTTAAAGACACAGAATTAATCCATTTTGGATCTATTGCTAAATTACCTACTCAATTTGGAGAATTTGAAATTATAGGACTTTTAAGTTTAAGAGATATGAAAGAACATGCTGTAATCGTTAAAGGGAATCCAGTCGGAAAGGAAGATGTTCCACTACGCATTCATTCAGAGTGTCTTACAGGTGACGCTTTTACATCATTGCGATGTGATTGTAGAGAGCAACTGGAATTTGCATTAAATTACCTTTCACAGCAGAAACATGGCATACTAATCTATCTCCGTCAAGAAGGAAGAGGGATTGGTTTGTTTAATAAACTCAAGGCATATACACTTCAAGAGATTGGATATGATACAAACGAAGCAAATGAAGCTTTAGGTTTTAAGGCAGATGAACGTTCATATCTTGTAGCTATTGATATCTTACAATCTTTGCACGTTAAATGTGTTAAGCTTCTAACTAATAATCCTAGAAAAGTAGCAGAACTATGTGGAAGTAACATAGAAGTCATTGATAGAATTCCTATTGCAATTACACCTAATGTCTATAATGTAAAATATCTATCTACAAAAAGTGAAGATGGTCATTTAATGGGATCAGAATCACTTTATTGTCAAGATGAGACAGACTGAGGTTGATTATTCCTCTTTCTCTGTATTTTCTTTCTCTGTATTTTCTTTCTCAGTATTTTCTTCATCATCAATATCTTCCCATTCATCTTGGGAATCAGTTTCGTCTTCTGTTTCTTGATTATCTTCCTTGGAATCAGTTTCGTCTTCTGTTTCTTGATCATCTTTAGATTTTGATAAAAGTTCTTCCAGTTGCTGCTGATCCTCATCAGATAAGGAAGCCATCGCTTCTTGACTTTTTTGCATAATACTTGAGATAATCATTGTATAAAGCAAGGGGAGGATTGCAATAGAACTAGATACAGCTTCAAATTGATTTCTTGCTCTTTCTCTTGCCGATTCTAATGTTTCAGCTGTCATAATTCCATTACCAAGTCCTGGAGAATCTCTATCAACTAGATAGAATTTTTCACCATTATATGCTAAAGGATAAGACGCACAATATAACGGCATCGAAGAATAAATATTGCAAATTTTATTTTTATAATCATATAATGGGCATCCGGATGGGTTTGGATCTTCTTCATTTGTAGCAGGTTTTTTCATAATTAATCGCACATATGCTGGAGGAGTTTCTTGTATCTGTAGAAACGGTAAAACAGGATGAATTGTTCCATCAGCAATCCATTTCTGTAAATCTTCAATATATATTGGTATTTCAGACCACTTTTCACAACAAGATCCACATTTAGTACAATTATGAACAAATTTTTTTGATTCTTTTACTGATTCTGAATCACTCATATTATCACGTGATTTGAATCTAAAACGAAAATGATTAAAGATTTTTCGATAGTTATCAAAAAATAGAAAATCCCGAGATTACTCTCCATAGATTTCGCGCTTGATAGTTTCAAAGATTCCATCGATAGTGTCAATCATTTGCTCAGTTTCATCAATTGCTGAGATTGCTTCCCAATAATGCCCACTACTTGGGTAACGTTCTTTAAGATGATTCCAAGCTGTTTGATATTTCTCTTTGATTAATTCATCAGCTTTACCTTTGCTATTTCCAATAAGATCTATCTTATTAACAACGAGGAAGAAAATAGCCTTAACTTTTCTTGCTTTTCTTTCTGCTCTAACTACATCATCATCTAAAGTCATAAGATAATAATTGGAAACCTGAGTTAGTGCATCTATTTGTACCTTTGAATCTTGTGTAGGATCTATGAGAAATATAATTCCATTTGTGTTATAATCAGCTAATGCTTTTTTCCAATATGGCCATAAACTCATATCACCAGGACAGTCGATTGCTCTCACTCGATAACTTCTATACTTCTCTAAACTTAAGGCAGGTTTGAATGATTGACTCTTTAATCGAATTGTCTTTTGATGAACCTCTATACTTGTTGTAGGACTGATGTCTTCAACTTCTTCTCCCTTTAATCGGTGCACAAGGGTAGTTTTTCCTGCTCCTGTGTTCCCGAGAACAGTTACACTCAAATCTCTTGTTAACATTTTAGACATTAATTTTATCATCGTTAAACTATTTCAATTTTTCCTCAGAGGGGAATAGGAAGAGATACATGAATCACATTATTAAAAAATCCTAAGGATTGAAAACAATTACTTAAATCCTAAAGGAATACTATTAGTATTCATTTATTATTTCAATTCAATACATAAATAAAACTTTAAATAACTAAATAAATCACACCCGACAGCGCTATAAATTGTGGTTCATTTTAATGGGTCAATCACTAGAAAGAAGACGAAAGAAGCCAGAATGGCCAGCTTTTGTAGACTTGGAAAAGTTAAAAGGTCCTGACTCTCAAGTTTATATAATAAAGGATAGATGCAAGGAATGTGAGTGGTGTATTATTTACTGTCCAGAGGAGATTTTAGAAACTGGAGAGGAAATTAATGCTAAAGGATATCGTCCCCCTGTTTTAAAAGAAGGAAAGACTTTCGACGATTGTGCTGAGTGCCATTTCTGTGAGTTAATTTGTCCTGAATTTGCAATTTATGTTAAAGTACTCGAAGAGAGTGATGCTGAAGATGAGTAAGCAAAAACAAAAATTTTTAGAAGTAAGTACTGGAGAGCACTTTACTACAGGTAACCATGCTGCTGCTGAAGGAGCTCTCGCAGTTGGATGTAAGTTCTTTGGTGGATATCCAATTACACCTAGTTCTGAAATAGCCGAACATATGGCTTTACGTTTGCCACAACTAGGTGGGAATTTTGTTCAGTTTGAAGACGAAATTGCCTCAATTATTGGCATTTTGGGAGCATCTTGGGGTGGTGTCAAGAGTATGACAGCAACTTCGGGTCCAGGATATTCTTTGATGGTTGAGAACATAGGTCTTGGAATGATGACTGAAACTCCTTGCGTAATAATCAACGTTCAAAGAGGAGGACCGTCTACTGGATTACCTACATTGGTTGGACAACAAGATATTATGCAAACCAAATGGGGGGCCCATGGAGATTTTGAACCAATAGTTTTATGTCCAAACTCAGTTCAGGAATGTTTTGAGCTAGCTATTGAAGCATTCAATTATGCAGAGAAATATAGATTACCAGTTACACTTTTGTTGGATGAAACTCTGGGGCACATGAGTGAAAGACTAATAATTCCTGATGCTAGTAAAATTGGAAAAGTAGAAAGGAAAAAACCGAAAGATTCTCCAGAGGAACACTTACCATATAAGCCAGATGATGATCTTATTCCCCCTATGGCTGTTGCTGGAGAAGGTTACAGAGTTATGGTAACTGGATTAACTCATGATGAAAGAGGATATCCTGACTTAAATACAAAGACACAAGATAAACTGGTTAGAAGAATTAATGATAAAATTAGACTAAATAAGAAAGATATCATCAAGGTAGAGGAATACATGTTAGATGATGCTGAATTTGCAATTATCTCATTTGGTTCAGTAGCAAGAACAGCTAAAGGGGCTGTGAATAGGGCCAGAAAGAAGGGAATCAAAGTAGGTTTATTGCGGTTAATCACCATATGGCCTTTCCCTAATGAGAGGATAGAAGCTTTAGCAGAACAAGTAAAGAAAATTTATGTTCCAGAAATCAACTATGGACAAATTACAAGAGAAGTAGAAAGAAGTGTTCATGGTAAAACTGAAGTAAAAGGTATATTCAAGCTTGGAGGAGCAATTCATAATCCACAAGAAATACTAAAAGAAATTGAGGGTGATGCATAATGACAGAAGATCAAAATCAATTACTGGAATCAGAGGCTCATCCTCTAGATGGATTTTTAAGAGAAGGACGAATACCACACATATTCTGCCCAGGATGCAGTTTGGGTTCAATAACAAATGTTCTCATTGAAGCAATAAATGAATCTGGAATCGACCCTAAAAAAGTTGCAGTGGTCTCAGGAATAGGATGCACTGGTAGAATTGCAGGATATCTCAATTTCGATAGTTTCCATACAACTCATGGAAGATCAATTCCTTTTGCAATAGGTTTGAGTGTAACAGATCCAGAACGCAAAGTGATAGTAATTTCTGGAGATGGGGATCTTTTTGCAATAGGTGGAAATCATTTTATCCATGCAGCAAGAAGAAATGCGAATATTACTGTAGTTTGTGTTAATAACTTCAATTATGGTATGACAGGAGGACAAGCAGGTCCCACAACTTACGTGGGTCAATTTCAGACTACCGCTCCTTATGGCTCACTAGAAGAGCCATTCAACATTCCTAATCTTGCTGCAAGTTGTGGCGCAGTCTACGTTGCACGATATACTGCTTTAGATGTTAGAAGAGTAAAAGAGGCTTTTTCTGAAGCCATAGCTAAAAATGGATTCTCTTTCGTCGAAGTTTTAGGTAGCTGTCCTACAACTTACGGTCGTCGAAACCAACTAGCTGAAGGAAAAAAGATTCTTGAATTTTTCGCTGAAAAAACTGTTTTGAACCACGATGCGGACACCAGAGACGTTCAAATTGATAAGAACAGTCCAATTATAGTTGGTAAATTTGTTGACATTGAAGACAAACCAACTTTAACAGATAATTTACTAGCACTTCAGAGAGTTAGTCAAGCTAAGAAGGGATGATAAAATGAGTAGAGTAGAAATTCGTTTTGCAGGTTTTGGTGGTCAAGGGATAGGACTTATGGGGAGGCTTGTAGGTGAAGCTGTAAGCTTATTAGAAGAAGGAAAGAATTCTGTAATGACACAAAGTTATGGTCCAGAAAGTAGGGGTGGAGCAAGTAGCACTGATGTCGTAATTGATGAAGGAGAAATCGATTATCCTAAAGCAACTGAACTGGATTACTTTGTCGTTTTATCAGAAGAAGCTTATCAGAAGTATATTCCAAAACTCAAAGAAGGTGGAATACTCTTTGTTGAAGAGGATTTAGTTACACTAGATGAAAATGCAAAGAAAGCTAAAAAGATATTCAAAATTCCAGCAACTAAAATTGCTGAAACTCTTGGAAGCAGACTTTATGCTAACATAGCTATGTTGGGTTATGTATGTGCTAACACAACAGACATCTTCTCTGAAGAAGCTATGCTTACAATAATGAAAGAAAAAATCAAAGCAAGATTTGTTGAAAAGAATCTAATTGCTTTCCAAAAAGGTATGGAGTATAAATCAGACTCTTGAGAATAGACGAAGGTTTGGAAATGTCTACAAAAAAGAATACAGAACTGGAAGAATTCGAACCAAACATAATTGGTTTCTTATGTAGTTGGTGTTCCTATGCAGGAGCAGATCTCGCAGGAACAAGCAGAATCCAATATCCTCCTAATGTTAAAATCATCAAGGTAATGTGTTCTGGAAGAGTAAATCCGATGTATATAATTAATGCATTTCAGCAGGGTGCTGATGGAGTTCTAGTCAGTGGATGTCATCCTGGTGATTGTCACTACACTCATGGAAATTACTTAGCGAGGAGAAGGGTTGCTACCATGAAAAAGCTATTGGAGTTTCTTGGTATTGAACCTGAGAGAGTAAGAATGACTTGGGTTTCAGCTGCTGAAGGTAGAAAATATGCTGACGTCGTCAGAGAAGTTACTGAGGACATCAAAAAATTAGGTCCTATGACCAAAATTAGGAGGGAAAAAGAATGGTAGAGAATAAAGAACTAATCAAGGTAGTTGAGGAAACCGTTTCTCGAGATGACGTGAAATACGTTATTGGTTATAAGAGAGGCACTTATGGTTTTCAGATAAAACCTGCCTTTGCATATAGCGCTGAAGACGCAAAGGAGTTCTTTTACTCTCCATTATGTTCAAAGAATCTAGCTACTTATCCACTTCTTGAAGAAAAATTACCATTAAGAAGAGGAGAGGAAGCAGAACATAAGAAGATTGGAATTGTTGTAAAGGGTTGTGACTCCCGTGCCATAATCCAAATCATTCAAGAAAAGGGATTAGAAAAGGAAGATGTTGTTTTAATAGGCATCCCTTGCAAAGGTGTAATCGACCCAAAAAAGATAGCAAAAAGATTTCCTAAACAATCAAAGTTTGTTGATGTTGAGGAAAATAACAACGACGAATATATATTAGAAATAGGTGGAACAAGCCATAAAATACCCAAAGACGAATTGCTTTCAGATGTATGTAAAAGCTGCGAATACCCAAATCCACCTTTATATGACATACTTATAGGTGAAGCTGAAGAAGAATTTCAACCCGAACACTTTAACAGAGTAGATGAATTAGAAGAAAAAACAATAGAAAAAAGATGGGAATATTGGGAGAAGCATTTTCAGAACTGCATCCGCTGTTATGCATGTAGAGAGGCATGCCCACTTTGCTATTGTAAAACATGTATGGCTGATCTATTAGAACCACAATGGATCAGACGATCTGTAAATCTATCAGAAAATACTGCTTGGAACGTAATGCGTGCATTTCATCTTGCTGGTAGGTGTATTAGTTGTGGGGAATGCGAACGATCTTGTCCTGTTAACATTCCTCTAATGGAATTGAACAAGTTTGTTGAGAAAGAAGTTAAAGAGATGTTTGATTATACTGCTGGACTCGATACTGAAGAAAAACCATTCTTGGGAAGTTTTCGACCAGATGATCCGGAGGATTTCATTTCGTGAGGAGTTAAAATGGAACAACTAACATTACCAAAAGAAAAATTACCTGAATTGCTTGGAGAGATTGGTTCTAAATTTGAACTGATTGGACCAAAGGAAGAAAATGGATTCTTAGCCTTCAGGAAAATAAATGATCCAAAAGAGGTCAATCTAGATATTTTACTTTCAAGAGTGCCTCCTAAGTCCTTGATATTCCAACAAACTGAAACTCTCTTTACATATGCCAAAGGAAAAGATTCTAAGATTCAAACTCCAAAAATTGATGAATCAGTAAGAGTAATTTTTGGAATTCGCCCATGCGATGCACGAGGATATGATATCATAGATCCAGTTTTTATGGGTAAGAAAGAAGGCGATTATACTGATCCATTTTATACAAAGAAAAGAAATAGAAGCATTCTGATTGGTCTAAGTTGTAATGAACCAGATACCAACTGTTTCTGTACATCATTTGATGACAGTCCAGCGAATTCTAAACATGTAGATATTCTATTTACAGATATAGGCGGCACATATTTTGTTGAAATTGTAACAGAAAAAGGAGAAGATCTAATTAAAAACCTAAGCAAAATCTTCTCTAAAGCAACTGAAAAAGAAGGTACTATCAGAAAGGAGACAGAAAAAACAGCAATTAAAGCAATCTCCCGAAAGATGAACACAGAGGGAGCCGTTGAAAAACTAAACAAAATGTTTGAGCACGAATTCTGGATAGAAGCTGCTAGAAGTTGTATTGGTTGTGGCATTTGTACTTATTTGTGTCCAACATGTCATTGTTTTGATATGCAAGATGAGAGTACTTTGAAACTAGGTGGGAGAGTACGTGTATGGGATTCATGTATGTATGAAGAATATACTCATCATGCATCAGGTCATAATCCTAGACCCTCAAGAATGAATAGAGTAAGAAATAGAGTTTATCACAAGTTCAACTACTTCCCCAAAAATGATGGAATCTTTGGATGTACTGGTTGTGGTAGATGTATTGATTATTGTCCTGTTAATATTGATATAATCGAAGTAATTGACAAAGTGAAGGAGGTCAATGTATGACAGACGAAAACCCCTACCAGCCTTGGATAGCGAAAATTATCAGTATAAAAGAAGAAGCTAGTGGAGAAAGAGCAATAAAAACATTCAGACTTGAATTCCAAGATGAAGAAGTTAAAAAGAAGTTCACCTTCCTACCTGGTCAATGTATTATGATAAGCGTATTTGGAACTGGTGAAAGTATGTTCGCTATCTCTTCATCACCCACTCAAAAAGATTACATAGAAGTTAGTGTTATGAGATATGGTAAACTTACCAAAGCACTGCATCTAAAAGAAGAAGGGGATTTAGTTGGAGCAAGGGGTCCATATGGGAACAGCTTCAAAGTTGATGAATGGAAAGGAAAGAATATCCTCTTTTTAGGTGGAGGAATAGGGCAAGCTCCACTTCGTTCTGTGATTAATTACTGCAAAGATAACAGAAAAGATTATGGAAAAATAGATATCGTTTATGGTGCTAGAACTTCTCGTGACCTCTGTTATAAGGATGAATTTGCAGAAATGAGTAAGAAAGATGATTTAAGCATTCATCTTTCCATAGATGTTGAAGAAGAGGGTTGGGATCAGTTTGTAGGGTTTGTTCCAGATAATTTGAAGAGACTTAACCCATCTCCAGAAAATACAATTGCAATCACTTGCGGCCCACCAATCATGATTAAATTTGTAATTCAAAATCTCTTGGAACTTGACTTTAAAGAAGACCAAGTTTACACAACTTTGGAAATGAGAATGAAATGTGGTATAGGTATATGCGGAAGGTGCAACATAGGGAATCTCTATGTCTGCAAAGATGGACCTGTATTCTCATATGATCAAATAAAAGATATTCAAGGAGATATGTAAAGGCGTGATAATATTATGAAAATTGGAGTTTATGTTTGTGAATGTGGATCCAACATTGCAAGTACTGTTGATGTTGAGGATTTAGTAGAACAAGCAAAAGAATTTCCATATGTAGAAGTCAGCAGAGTTTACAAATATGTGTGTTCTGACCCCGGTCAAGTATTGATAAAACAGGATATTGAGGAGAAACAACTAGATAGAATTGTAGTTGCAGCTTGTTCGCCAAGAATGCATGAACCTACATTCAGGGCAGTGTTAGAAGACATGGGATTGAATCCATATGTCCTAGAAATTGTCAATATTAGAGAACAAGTTTCTTGGGTCCATGACGACAAGTCAAAGGGTACAGCTAAAGCTGCTTCATTGCTTAAAGGTGCAGTTTTAAGAGCTTCTTTAATGCATCCCTTAGAAAGGAAAAAGGTTGGCGTAACACACAATGCACTCGTGATAGGTGGTGGTATAGCAGGTATCCAAGCTTCTCTTGATTTAGCAGATATGGGATTTGATACCACACTTGTTGAAAAATCTGCAACAATTGGTGGAAAAATGTCTCAGCTTGACAAAACATTTCCTACATTAGATTGTTCACAGTGTATTTTAAGTCCTAAAATGGTAGATGTTAATCGTCACCCAAATATTGACTTACTTGCACTAAGTGAGGTTGTAGAAGTTGATGGATATGTTGGAAATTTCAAAGTAAAGATTAAGAAAAATCCTAGTTATGTATTAGCAGATAAATGTACTCTTTGTGATGATTGTGTTCCTGTCTGTCCAGTTATAGAACACGATGAATATAATCAAGGATTTTCTCCAAGAAGAGCGATTTACATACCATATCCTCAAGCAGTCCCAGCATCATATCTTATAGACCCTAATTCTTGTTTAGGTATAGATCCGCTCATTTGTTCAAAATGTAAAGATGTTTGCGGACCAGAAGCAATAGATTTTGATATGAAACCAGAGATAATTGAAAAAGAAGTTGGTGCCATAATTGTAGCAACAGGATATGAACCCTATCCTATAGAAAATATTGGTGAGTATGGTTATGGAACAATTCCAGATGTGATTTCTGGTTTGGACTTTGAGAGAATAGTTTCTGCAAGTGGTCCAACTGATGGTACAATTCGTCGTCCATCTGATGGTAAAATACCTAAAACAGTTGTTTTCGTCCATTGTGCAGGATCTCGTGACCCAAGCAAACATCTACCTTATTGTTCGAAAGTTTGTTGTATGTATGCAACCAAACATGCTTTACAGTACAAACATTTAGTGCATGATGGAACAGCTATAAACTTCTTTATTGACATAAGAACAGCTGGAAAAGATTATGAAGAATTTTACCAGAGAGCAGCTGAAGAAGACCAAGTGATATATATAAGAGGTAAAGTTTCTGAAGTTTTCCAAGATGGAGATAAAATTCTAGTAAAAGGAGCAGATACTCTAACAGGAGAAACCGTTGAACTTCATGCTGATTTAGTAGTTCTAGCCACAGGTTTAATGCCTAGTGCAGGAACTAAAGAAATTGCTAGCCTTCTAAACCTATCAGTTGGAATGAATGGTTTCATCAGAGAAGCACATCCAAAATTAAAGCCAGTAGATACTGCAATTTCAGGTGTTTTTGTTGCAGGAACTGCTACAGGACCAAAAGACATTCCAGATGCAGTTTCAAGTGCTAGTGGAGCAGCTTCTAGAGCTGCAGGAATATTAGCTCAAGATGAATTAGAAATTGAAGGAACTGTTGCTCAGGTAGATGAAGACCTATGTCGAGGTTGCGGTTTATGTGCTGAAGCTTGTCCTTATAGTGCAATCGAAATTAATGCAATTAATAAATACGGACACGCTTTACGAGTTGCTTTTGTTAATGAAGCATTGTGTAAAGGATGTGGAAGTTGTGCTGCAGCTTGTTTGAATGGTGCAATTAATCAGCTAGGATATACAGATAGTCAAATTCTTGCCTTAATAGGGGCATTGGGAGAAGAATAAAGGGGTGTAGAGAAATGTCATACGAATATTTAAAATTTGGAAAAGAAGAAAAAGACTTCATTGCAAAAATAGAAGAAATTTCAGGACAAAATATCTACAGCTGCTATCAATGTGGTAAGTGTTCTGCAGGCTGTGTTTTTAGTGATAAAATGGATAGAACAGTAAGTCAACTTATTCACCTTATTCAAATCGGGCAAAAAGAAAAGGTTCTGAAATCAAATACTCATTGGGTTTGTTCTAGTTGTTTAACTTGCTCTGTCAGATGCCCTCGAGATATTGATGTTGCTGCATTAATGGAAGCAGTACGTGAATATTGCTTGAGAGAGGATTATGAGAAAATCATAATTTCTGAAATTTCTAAAGAAGCTTTAGATAAGCTTCCAAATATTGCTTTAGTTAGCAATTTTCGTAAAAAAACAGGGTGATTCGTAAATGGTACAATACTCTTACTTTCCAGGATGCAATCTAAAAACAAATGCAAAAGGGTTTGAAGAAACTGCTATAGCTGTCAGTAAAAAAATAAATGCTGAACTAGTTGAAATGCCAATTTGGAATTGCTGTGGAACTGTACATACTCTGACCTCAGACAATATCATGAAACGTATTGCACCTATTCGAGTGTTATCAAGATCAAAGAAACATATTGAAACACTTAAAGAATCTCCAAATCAAGTAGTTACTCTTTGTTCTATGTGTAATAGTACTCTAAGAATTGTCAATAATGAAGTTAGGAAAAATCAAGATACTTTGGATAAGATTAATTATCAATTGGAAGAAGATGAAGAAGTCTATGAAACAGACATGGAAGTAAAACATTTCTTGGAAATTCTTCGAGATTCAGTAGGATATGAAAAAATCTCTGAAAAAGTGGTCAATCCGCTTGAAGGTCTGAAAATTTCACCTTACTATGGTTGTATGTTATTGCATCCTGAAGAAGCTAAGATTGACGATGAAGAGATGCCTGATGTTTTAGAAAGTTTAGTTGAAAGCTTAGGAGCAGAATTAGTAATGTCTCCGTTATTCAAATTCTGTTGTGGTTCCTATCACATAGTAGATCAAGAATATATTGTTTCTTCTCAAGTTGAGAAAATTGTTGAAGCTGCAAAAAGAAGAGGAGCAAATGCACTAGTAGTTGCTTGTCCATTATGTGCTTATAACATAGACCAACAGCAAAAAGCTATGGCAAAGAATACTGTAAGAAAATCACCTATTCCAGTGTTTTACTTTACACAATTGATGGCTATAGCAATGGGAGAACCAGTTAAAATCAATCACTTTAAAGATCATTTCATAAATCCTGAACCTCTCCTCAAGGATTTGGGATTAATTGGGAGGAAAAAAACAAAATAGAGGGTTAGAAAAATGTCAAAGACCAAAACAAAACAAGAGAATGAAACCCTTACAGTAAAAATATATATTATGGGTTCAGCGCATGAAGTACCCGAATCTCTGACAATAATGAAAGCGATGGAGTATGCAGGTTTTAAAATTAAAAGGGGTGCTGGATGTAGAGCTGGATTTTGTGGAGCTTGTGGGACAGTATATCGAAAAGCAGGTGACTACAGATTATACGCTGCACTAGCATGTCAGACACAAGTTGAAGACGGGATGGTATTAACTCAATTACCATTTGTACCCGCACCAAAGGGAATTTACGATGTAGATTCACTTCAACCTACAGCGAGTTCAATTCTGAAATTTTATCCTGAAGTAGCAAGATGTTTAAGTTGTAACGCTTGTTCAAAGGTATGTCCTCAGGAAATCCAGGTTATGGACTTTGTTCAATATAGTCTTCAAGGCCAGATTGATAAAGCTGCAGAGGTGTCTTTTGATTGTGTTCAATGTGGTTTATGTGCGATTAGATGTCCTGCAGAAATTCCACAATATCATGTTGGTATGCTTGCTAGAAGACTACATGGAAAATACAACACTAGCACTCCAGAAACACTTTTGGAAAGAGTTGAAGAAATTGAAAACGGTGTCTTTGAGGAGGGTTTTAAAGAACTGATTTCTCTCTCAAAGGATGGTTTAAAGAAACGATATACTGAACGAGATTTCGTTGATCAGAAAAAGGCGTGATAAAAATGAAGATGATAAGAGGTTATCCTGAAGATATGCGAAAAAGCATAGATAATGTTAATAAAACAAGAAACAAGCGTATCGACCAAATTATAGAAGATTTATCTCTAAAAGAACGAAAAGAAGTTCTTGACAATTTTCACCCAGATTATAATCCAAAATTTAAAAGGAATATTTCTTGGGGAGGTAATAAAGGTGATGATGTACCCAATGAAGTTGCAGATGTTATTGAAGCTTATCCAATGGTAAATCCAGATGATATAGATTTAAACCAAATCGATTATGATGTCAATGTATTAATCATTGGTGCAGGCGGTGCTGGTACCTCAGCAGCCTTGTGGGCCAACTACTCTGGAGTACCAAAAGAGGAAATTCTGCTTGTTACAAAACTCAGACTTGGAGATTGCAATACAGTCATGGCGCAAGGTGGTATTCAAGCAGCTGATCGTCCTGTAGATAGTCCATTAATTCATTATATGGATGCAATAGGAGGGGGACATTTCGAGAACAAACCTGAGCTGGTCAAAGCTTTAGTGAGTGATGCTCCGAAAATTATCAAATGGCACAAGGACCTTGGAGTAATGTATGATTGTACTGAAGATGGTAGTTTTATTGAGAATCCTGGAGGTGGTACATCAAGAAATAGAATGCATTGTTCTAAGGATTACACTGGACTGGAGATGTTTAGAACATTAAAAGATGAGATAATAAATAAGGAAGTTCCATATCTAGAATTTTCTCCCGCTGTTGAGCTTATTACAAATGAAACTGGAGGAATAGCAGGAGCTGTTCTATATAACATCGAAACAAAACAATACTTTGTTGTTAGAGCTAAAACAATCATCTTAACCACAGGTGGTTTTGGAAGACTTCATGTAGCAGGTTTTCCAACATCTAATCACTATGGTGCAACTATGGATGGTGTAGTTATGGCTTATCGTGCAGGTGCTAAATTACGAGATTTAGATGCTACACAATTCCATCCAACAGGTGCAGCATTTCCAGAGCAAATTGTAGGACTACTGATTACTGAAAAAGTTCGAAGTTTAGGAGGTCAAGTTCTTGGACGAAATGGGGAACAAATTTGTTATCCATTGGAACCCAGAGACGTTGAAGCATCATCTATAATCAAATGTTGTGCAGCAACTGACAATTACATTGAAACTCCAACCCAAATGAGAGGAGTCTGGCTAGATAGTCCTTTAATTGAGGAAATCAAAGGAAAAGGTACAATTATGAACAATCTTAGTGCTATGCATCGAATGATGAATAGGTTTGATATCGATATAACCGTAGATCCAATTCTTGTTTATCCTACCTTACATTATCAGAATGGTGGTGTAGAGCATGATGAGAGTTGTCACACATCTCTTAAGGGACTTTTAGCAGCAGGAGAAATTTCCGGAGGAGTTCATGGTAAGAATCGTCTTATGGGTAATTCTCTTTTAGAAATAAATGTATTCGGAAGAAGGGCTGGTATCACAGCAGCTAATGAATACAAGAAAAAGAGTACCACAGGAAAACTTTCTCTTGCTCATGTTCATAAATCAATTAAGGCTCTTGATGCTCTAAATCTAAAAGATAAAAGATATTCTCCAACCATTTTACCAGAGTATAGAAGTGACGTAGTTAGAGACAGATTAGTTCAGTTATATGAAGAATCACTCTAATTTCATCTCTTTCTTTTTTCACAATTTTTTTATAGATAATATTCGATAATATTATGAATCAATGAAAAACACATACATCTTTCTTCGACATGCATTGACAACAATAGACAAAAGTCTACCTGCAGAAAAGTGGGTAATATCAGAAGCAGGAATAGAAGAAGTATGTAATATAGTTTCCTCTGGAAAATTTGACGATGTAGATGTAATAATCTCTTCCTCGGAAAAGAAAGCAATTCAAACAGCTTTTTACCTATCAGAACGAATAAAGAAGGATATTAACTTAAATCCTAACCTAAAGGAATTAGATAGGGGGCAAGAATTTATTGAGACTCAAGAAGATTATGAAACGAAAGTCTGGAGAATTTTCGATAACCCATCAGAATGTAGTTTCGGTTGGGAAACTGCTGAAAATGCGCTAGGAAGATTCAAAAGGGGGATATCGCGAATCGAAAACACCCATTCTAATAAAAAAATCTTCATTGTTAGTCATGGAATTATTTTAACTCTATTCTTTGGAGATCTTTTAGGATTAAAAAACGAAGAACTATTTCCAAGATGGAAGAAACTGAAATTCTGTGCATGGGGAACAATACTAGATGGAAAAGTAGATAGAGATATAGTTTAAGAAGAAAATTTTGTACTCATAAAGCTTAAATGAAAAGACCCGAATCGTATTTTTTAGTAGTAACCTTTGTACGAACAGGTGAAATTGTGAAAACCAATGAAGCGGTAGAGCTGAACCTTGAGCATTTTGATGAGTATTATACAGTAATAGTAGATAGAAGGGAAGCAATAGGAACTTCAGTACAGAATCAAAGATTTCAGCTTTTTCTAAAGTTATTACCAAAAAGAAGTTTGATTCTTGACCAAGGATGTGGTACAGGTTATGTCGCACAACTTCTTTTAGATGAAGGTCATAGAGTCGATTGTTTAGACATTTCACCTATAGCAATTAAAAAATGTAAGGAATTTTTTACTTTAGCTGGATTTAACTCAGAGACATACAATCTTTGGGTTCAAGATTTTTTAACATTTGAATATCCTGAAACTAAGTATGATGGAATTATGGATTTATTCACTCTACATTTTGTGCCGCAGGAGGACCAAAAGAGGATTCTTGAGTCGATATTTAGAGCTCTCAAACCTGGGGGTTACCTTTTCTTAGGTATTATGCTAACTGGTAGCATAAAGATAAGTGAACCAAATTCAAGGATAACAGAGAATGGCGGGACATTATTAAAAGTCGATGAAATAGAAGCTTACAGATGCTTTTATTTATGGAATCCTTATGAAATAAGATCTGTTCTAACCAATTTAGGTTTCAAAATCATTCATTTTTATCATCCATTATCTAGCATTGAATTCATATGTCAAAAATAAAAAATACTTCATGTCTTCTTTGGGGTAATTTATCGAACATTGTGAATTATATTATACTAGAAATCCCTGTGCTTAAACCGTTCTAATTGAATTTCAGAAGCTTTTTAAATTATGAAGTAAATAATTATATAGAAATGAATGGATGGATAATAGCCTTAATTATTCTTTCTTCTATATTATTTCCCATAATTTTATTATCTTACAGAGCTTATTACGGAGTTCACTCAAAAAACAAACAAAGCAAGAAAGTATCCGAAGATCCACTAGATAATCCAGAAGAGATGAAACGAAAAGAATGGTTTAGACATTTGGTAAGGATGTTTACACAGAAATACTAGAAAATTTTTTTGCACAACTAAGACATGTAAGGCAAATGCGCCCTTCCAATAAGGTCCTCTAAACAGTAAGCTTATTTTCTAAAATTCACTAAAAGTCGTTTTGCGTTATACTGAAAAAAACTTAAGTAATCAGCAACCCAAGTAATTTGGTAGATAATGAGAACAAAAAGTATAGCTGTAATCTTTTTATTAATGAATTCTTTAGCTTTCAATTTAACAGTTGATAGTGCTTCTCATTCATCATACCCGGAAAGAAAAGAGATTCCGCAGATTAATTTTGAATCTTCAGTGAAACCTAACGATTATGCTGCTAGTTATGTTTCTCATCCCTCTATTGAGATACTTTCTGATGATGATTTTAGTAATTACAGTTTCTCAGGTGTGGGCACTGAGCTAAGTCCCTATATAATTGAGAACTATAATATTACAACTTCTAATAATTCTGGGATTCTCATACAAAATACAAGCAAATTCTTCAAAATAAAGAACTGTGTTATAACAGCGATTTCAACTGGAATAGGTATAAAAAACATTACAACTAATACTGCAATTGTTGAAAGCAACATTTGTTATAGCAATAGTTTTGCGGGTATTTATTCTCGAGATTCTCCGAATATACTGATAGTGAACAATACCTGTGATTACAACAGTTTTTATGGAATGAGAATTATAGACTGCAGTAATAGTGAAATAGTATCAAATTACTGTAAGAAGAATTCTAGAGGTGGAATCACAGTTGATGGCTGTGACAGTGTAAAAATCGAAAATAACACTGTAAATAACAATGGTTTTTCTGCGGGTATTCTCGTAGATTATTCTAATAATGCTATTATCGAAAATAATACCTGTATTAACAATGATTATTATGGAATCAATATAAGATGGACATCTGGAGCTTTATTATTGAAAAATTATGTGATCAATAATAATTCTCGCACAGCCATTGAACTTCATAGTTCTTCTGATTGTTCTATATTAAACAACACCATATTTTCAGACAAAACTTCGATAGGTTTACTTGATTCAACAAGCATGCAAATAGAAAACAACAGATTATACTATTCAGGATTAGAAATAGATGTAAACTTACTCGTCGATTTTTCTACTTTTGAAATTCAAAATAATTTTGTCAATGACAAAGAATTAGGATTTTTTATCAACCTTGACGGTACGAAATTCAAGGAACCGATCTATGGACAGTTAATACTTGTAAATTGTCAAGAAGTAATTATTAAAAATCAAGGTATAGACAATGAATTCATTGGAGTAACACTTCATTATTGCAATAGTATAACATTACAACAATTGAGAATTATAAGCTCAGTTAAAGACGTTAGGATCAGGGTTTGGGGAATAAGGATTTATGATTCAGAGAACATCAATGTCTTTGAAAATGTTTGCAAAGATGGAGGATGGGGTATTCTTCTGAGAGATGTCAAAGATTCAGTAATTAAATCGAATTTATGTGAAAATAACAACATGCTAGGTATAGTAATATCTTATTCTGTAAATATCTCCCTAATAAATAATACTTGCTTACTCAACAAAGGAGGAGGTATATTTCTTTTCAATTCCGATGATTGCGATATCACTTTCAACTATTTAGAGAAGAATGGAAATTCAGAATCATATTTCCCAGGTTTGACAATAGTTTTCAGTTCAAACCATAATATAATTCATCATAATATCTTCATTGACAATATACACAATGGAAGTTCCCAAGCTGTAGATGATGGAGAATTCAATATTTGGTTTGATGTTAACTCCCAAGAGGGCAATTTTTGGAGTGACTACTCAGGAGATGGTCCATACTTAATTTATGGTTACTCAAACTCTACAGATCCCTATCCATTATCAAAAATTCCCGTTTATAGTGACTTTAATTACAAGAATTTCTATTATTTCTTTCTTGTACTAGTTATCATTCCAGCTTATGTTATTTTCAAGGCAAACAAATTTCTAAAGGAAATAAGAATAGATTAGTTCTGCTTCTTTTGAAAAGATATTTTCTTTTATTAATCTAGAATGTAATAATCACGATAGATTAATGATTTTGAAAACTCTTTTAGGAAGTTTAATATTCCCCAAAAGTTCTGTGAGATTTAGAAATGTTAATTGATTCCTTCGAAGCTGAGAAGATTTTAGAAGCTTATCATCAAGGGAAGGAATCCATTGTTGCCTTTTTTGATCTCAGGTTCACTCAACATAAAGTAGTTTTCAAACATAATAAGATAATAATTGGTGATTTTATTTATGATCTAAAAACTATTCAGAAAATAGCAAAAAACCCTTCTGTTTTCTTAATTGATAAAAAACCCAAGAAGATTGCTTTTTTTGACGAACGATACTACAAGCTTGAACCTATAGAAAACACAGCACCTACCATTGAGATAGATGGTATCAGAATGCATAGAACCAAACATATCACACCTTTAGAGGATGCTAGAAGGAAAATCTTTGCTGTTAATGTTGCTGCTAATGAGAAGGTTCTAGATATTTGTACAGGTTTGGGATACACTGCTATTGAATCGTTCAGAATGAAGGCTTTTGTTACAACCATTGAAAAAGATCCTAATGTCATTGAAATAGCTAGATATAACCCCTATTCATCTGATCTTTTTGCAGGTATTGAAAACAAGAAGATTGATTTGATTGTTGAAGATGCATGTGTTGCTGTTAAACAAATGGCTAATGAGACCTTTGATGTCATTCTCCATGACCCGCCCAGATTTGCTTTAGCCGGCGAGCTTTACTCACAGGAAATTTATGTAGACCTATTCAGAATTTTGAAAGAAGAAGGTCGTATGCTTCATTATGTAGGAAAACCTGGTTCAAAGTATAGAGGGAAGGATTTCATAAGTGGAATTCAAAGAAGACTAAACGAAGTTGGTTTCAAAACAAAACGAACTGATGATAATGAAAGTGTGCTTGCATATAAGTGACGGAATCTCTTTTAAGGTGTAAAATTAAGCGTTTCATAATGGAGAAGGAAATTTATCTAACGAAGGAAAATCAAGAAGAGAAAGTTTCTCAATGGATTACTGAATGTCGAAAGATGAAAAAGTACATAGCTTTTGATTTTGATGTATCCAAAGCAGCACTACTTATTCTTGACATGCAAAATTTCTTCCTTAACGAATCGAATCATGCCTATGTCCCTTCTGCTTCAAACATTATTGATAACATATCTAGACTAATAGAGCATTTTCATAAAAAGGAAAGACCAGTAATTTTCACTAAACATATTGATACAGAGAAACCTGAAGAAATGATGACTAAATGGTGGAGAGATTCCATCCAACAAGGAACAAAAGAAGCAGAAATATTCCCACTTTTAAACACAGATGAATCTGAAATACTTCTGAAGAATAGATATAGTGCCTTTGAAAAAACAAATTTAGAAGAAATACTTAGGTATAAGAATGTAAAACAGGTTTTCATAACCGGAATAATGTCCCATCTCTGCTGTGAAACCACTGCAAGGGATGCTTTTATGAAAGATTTTGAAGTAATCTATATCATTGACGCAACAGCTACGTATACTGAAGAATTGCATCTTGGAACTATAAGAGCAATTTCTCATGGATTTGGTCGTTGTATTTCAACTGAGGAGATTGTAAATGAAAGATAAATTAGAAACTGTTGTTGCTTTAATTGGTGGAGGACCTGCATGTGTAACAGCTGCAATGCAATTAACTAGAGCAGGTTTGGATAATCTCTTGATTACAGATGAAATCGGAGGAAAAATACGAAATGCCAATCTTATTGAAAATCTACTAGGTTTTCCTAAAGGAATTAGTGGAGAAGATTACGTCCAATTACTCAAACAGCAGATTAGAAAACAAAATGTCGAATATATTACTAGAACAGTTAAATCTGTTGAATACAAGAACATTGGAATGAATGCTTTTAGATTTCTAATTGAAACAAATAGGGAATTGATTCAGAGTCAATATCTCATTATAGGTACTGGTTCAAAACCAAAAAAACTTGGGATTCAAGGAGAAGAAGAAGCTTTTTCCAAGAAAAAATTATTTTACGAAAATTATAATGCCAGAAAACATGTTAAAGGGAAGAATGTCATTATCATAGGTGGCGGAGATGTAGCATACGATTACGCACTCAACCACAAAGATTCTGCTGATAACATATCTATAGTTCAAAGATCCAAAATATCAAAAAGCATACCCATCCTTCGAAGCCGAGTACATCTTGCAGAAAATATAAGTATTTTAGCAGGTGTAATTCCGAGTAGAATTAAGTTTGATGGAAAAACAGTAGTACTTAATGCAAAGAAAGAGGACAAAATATTACTTGTAATAGGGGACATGATTATTGTTGCAATAGGTAGAGAACCCGATTTAGGCGTTGTTTCAAAAGAATTACTAGAAGTGTATGAAGGTAAAGCTGATAATTCTCACCTATATTTCGTAGGAGATGTGAAAAAGAACAATTACAGACAAGTCTCTATTGCTATGGGAGATGGCATGAAAGCTGCAATGGAAATAGTTAAAGAGATAACTATTGAAGAAAGTTATCATGGAGCTTCAAGAGAGATATGGTAAACATGAATTTACCAAAACTTTCACTGTTAAGACTTGTATTTTTATTTTTTTATAACTAAATGACTCTAAATTTCGACAGTTACATCTTTTGTGACTAAAATAGCAACAAGATTATTTTGCTAAAATTGACGGTTCATACCATAAATAATAAACACAAGATTAGTTACAATTGGAAGAGAACCAAACACAGGTATACTATTTTCTGAACTTAGAGATGCTTATGAGAAGGAAATTGAAATCTCTAATCCTTACTATACAGGTTTTGTGAAGAAAGGAAACTTCAGACAAATCCCGATTAAAATTGGTGATAGAATGAATTTAGCAATGAAGAAAGAAAAAAAGGAAAAGAAGTGAAGTATGGAGCTTCTCGGGAAATATGAGTTACTTTCTCCGGCAAGTTCCGAGTAGAAGATGTGAAGAACGTTTCAGGACTCATCCTAGACCAGCTTCGCATTGATGAAAAACAGAGTTTTTCATGGAAGGATCATTGCACAAAAAGTTGTGACAGTACAGGTCGTTGGGAATCATTTCCTGTTACGAGAGGCAACTCATGATACCTATCCCCATCGAATCTAGAGAAACGATATATTCCCAGAGGAATACTTAAGCCATTGGCCCAAGGGGTAAAAGTTTCCATACTCCTTTAGTTTGTGAAAGTCTCCAGAAAGATAGTCACAAAGGATATTATTCTTTTTGAATTTCCCATTAGGGTATAAGACATTGGTGATCAACCTCTTAGCAATGTTCCGTGCTCCGTTCAAGTCTGCATTGAGTTCATAGTTGCACTGGTGGCAAACGAACCTTCCTTGACTGGAACGAGTAGTTTTCGTTGAAAAACACCGGGAACATGTCTTAGAGGTATATTCCTCACATACAGCTACAACCCGATAAGAGTCAAACCCTTGTTGGTGAAGTTTGAACTTCAGCTTGGTTATAAAGAGGCGATAACACCACTTATGTAACTGAATGCGTAAGGATCTGTTTACTCTTCCATGTTTGTTACCATTACGAATATCTTTAGGATAGCCAATGGATACAAACAGATTGTAACGTTGCTTCATCTGGAGAATGAACTCAACCAGCTGGTTGACTGCAAAACCCAGTTCCTGTTCCGTAATAGAACGAAGTCTTTTACGTAATTGGGAGAGCTTAACGTTTAACTGATTGTGGGGGTGACCTACCTTTATCCTTGTATCTAAAGCTTCCTGAATAGACGAAATTCTCTTTTCCAATCTAAAGATTGTAGCTTGTCTCTCTTTATTGACAATGAAGCGTATTTCATCCATTGTTACTTTACCAGTATGGTTAAGTACTACTGCAACAGCGGTTTTCTTAATACCTAGATCTACACCTAACACTGCGGGAGGGTTAGTAGATTGGTAACTAGGGACAGAAAAGGATTTTTTGAAATGTGCCCACCATTGTTGCTCTCTGGATTTATAGACTAGTTCGGCAGTTTTGATTTCATCTATTTTCAGCTTCTTTGCGTGATGAGGTGAATAAGCTAAAGGGAGTTTCAGTTTGGGATTGTTTCTCTTCCCGCATTGCTTGGAATCAAGCGTGTCGCGCAATTTCAACAAAAGTTTAGCTTCAGTATTATCAGGGTCATAATGAACCTGTACTGTACCTCTGCTTCCTGAACCTTTGATTAATTGTCGGGGAGTTTTTTCCTTCAACTGTGGTCTACTCAGCTTCTTATTGGAAGTACGTTGTTGTGCTTTCCAGCTCTCACATATCCAGATGGCTTTGTTTCTGCATTCTTGGAATTCATCATGGGAACAATGAGGGTATCGCTTCTTGAAATCGTGAGCTACAGATGATCGCACCTTAGTCTCAGCAGATTTCTTTGAAGTGGTTAGAGTCAAGTAATCTAGAAGGGATTTGTTAACTTTTCCATTTGATTGAATCAAAGATTTAAGTTTACCCTTATAGTGAACCTTTCTCTCCTCATAGTGGTAGATGATTCTCAAGTAATCTTTGATGATTCTTGTGTCTCTTGCGGTTATTCTTCTCAACCTTTCACACTCTTCAGCAGACATCAGTTCTGTCTTGATCCTAATGCGAATAGTCTCATAACCTTCAACTAATGGTGCTTTGGGAGTGCTTTTAACTTCTTCATTTTTTCTCTCTTTGTTGTTGTCAGTTTTTTGTTCTTCCTGTTTTTCATTTTCTTTTTCTTTCAAGATTTTTACCTCCTTGAGAATTTAAGAAATTAATAAACGTTGAACCGTTATCGAATGTTCAAAATCATTGGTTCCTCTTCTAGACTCAATTTGAAACTAATAGAGGAACCAATGATAGTACTACGTGTAAAATTGCTCAGGAATCGAAAACGATTACAGAAGAACTACTGCAACTCATGCATCACTCCTTTTTCCTTTTTAGTGATAAGCGAAGAATTACAGGTTTGGGTTTGCTTCGTGTGTAATTCTTGCCTATCTGCATACTAGAATGCACTTCACCTTAAAAACCCCAAAGAAATTTTATGACAAGTCCTTTTCCATCAGAAAATTAATCAATT
>DXJF01000111.1 GCA_019057375.1 Candidatus Heimdallarchaeota archaeon | reverse complement strand
TTGTAGCTACAAAAGTCATCCAGAATGTTATTTTAAGAACAAAAACCATTATAGGTGCTAGAATCAAACCAGCAATCATACCAGCGTAGAGATTAACACACCCTCTGCACACCTTGTGACCTCTTATTTTATACATATGGTCATCGAAATTCTTACACAATGGATGATGAGCTAATCTATATGGAGAAAGCATCCACTTTTCTTTTCTAGACATTTTTTCTTTCTGCTTCATCTTTATCACTTAAATAAATCACATATAATGTATCTGTGACAATACAACTTCCCAAATACAGTAGTATTAACAAGTTCTCTTCACTAATCTTGTCTTGAAATTCTGCAATCTTAACATTTATTCTTGTAAACATCTGATTAAACTTTTGTTCTAGGAGATGATAACCAAATTTCATGTTTTTGAAATTAAATTGCTTTTCTAATAATTCTATCAGAATTAGTTGTTTTTGTTTGATTATTGGCTGAAAATTTTCTGGAAGTTTTTCCCCCCAAGCGATTTTTCGAAGATATTTTTCTGAGATATATTCATATTTTATGCTGAAAAAAATTGAATCTAGTAAGGTAAGTAGTTCAGCAATAGTTAATTCACCCAATTTCTTGTTATCAGAAGATAAGACTTTAAGCAACTCTTCTAAAGGAGGTTCATCTTCATTTTCTGAATTGATTTTTTCTGTATATTCTTTTATTCTGACAATCATTTGCTCAAGCATTTCTTCTTTTTTTTCAGTCGAAGATGAAACTAGAATGTTGTATAATGTCTCTTGTAGAATATACAGAGAACGTTCTATTTCTGAAAAATTTAATAAAGCAGAAAATTTATCCTTTATGCTTTTAAACTTAACATTTTCTAATAAATAGAAAGTTCTAAGAATAAGTGAGTATCTCTGCTTATTTTTTACTTGAACATATTTGGATATGTTCTTCAAAATTTTAATACATTCACGAAAATCTCCTTGTAAAAAGTATATCTCAAAAAGCAAATCTAATAGTTCTGCTATAGCAGAATCTTTGTATTTAACTGCTAAATCCCTTCCTTGTTCTGCAAATACTGTAGCTTGTTCATGATTCCCTAACTTTAGATATATTTGTGCTTTAGAATGGTAAATTGCGATAAGACTTCGCTTGTCTGTAATTTCTTCTCCTATTTCTTCAAGCTCATTCAGTATCTCTAATGCTTCATCTAGTTTATTCTGAATAACTGCTACCTGACTCAGCTTCTGTTTTAATTTTCCATAATCTGGTAGCATCTTAACTAATTTACCTTGTGTCAGACGATGAATACAATCAATTCCCAGCTTAATTATGTTTCTTGCTTTGATAACTTGTTTTTCTTTTATTAGTGCTTCAGCAAAGATATCAATAAGGGAAATATGGGCTCTAGTAATTTCAACTGCTTCCTTGGTTTCTAAATATTCCAGATTAGTTATTACTTGATTATAATTCTTAAGGCTATAATACAATCTTGCTTTGGTATTGAGTACGCTGTGGAATCCTTTCTCATGATTAATTTCCTTGAATACTTCTTCAGCTTTAATCAGAAATTCGTTGGCAAGCTCCTCGTTAAGCTGATTTGCATATATAGAACCAAGATTTAGAGAAACTGTAGCTTCTCCTAATATATCTTTAGTTTGTTTTCTCAGATTTAGACTTTTGAAATAATAATTTATAGCTTCATCATACTCACCAAGATAGAAATGCAACCCCCCCAAACTAGAATATGTGTGTGCTTGACCTTCTTCATTTTTATAAATTTGATCTATAGATAATGCCATCTGAAAGAGTTTCTTACTCTCCTCAAAATTTCCCTGTTCCATGTGGAGATTAGCTAAATTATGGTATATTACTGCTCTAGTATCATCGGTGAGTGAATATTCATGATGTTCAAGTAATTCAGAATAAATCTCCATAGCTTGTTTTTTTTCACCTATGCGTCTTAGAATCTTGGCATATTCTATTTTTGTATCAAATACCTCTTTCTGAGGAAGTTGATGTATTTCTAGGATTTCCATCGCTTCTTTAATATTCTCAAGAGCTTGCTTATTTTCACCTAAGAAATAATGTGCCTTTGCTAAAACAAAGTAATAATTTTTTTTATCTATGGTACTCATTTCTTGATTTAATTCTCTATGAGCTAACTTGATAATGCCGGTGTAATCGTGATCTTTAAACATTTTTTGAAATTCTTCAGCTAAATAGTCAAACATTTTTCCATCATCAGTGTATTAGATACAACAAGTTAGCTTCTATCTTCTAGTACTATTGTATTAGCTACTAAATCTCCTATTCTTCTGCCTTCATCATTACATAAAGGAACAAAAATATCTATTATACCAATAAAACATATTGTTCGAACACATGCTTGCCCTGCTGTAATCGGTAATCCTGTATCATAATCAACCACCATTAGATTCATCATCGATTTTCCAAAACCTTTACCGCTTTCAGGAATAATGTCTCTGAAACACGTTAAAGGTGGACAGAAAGAAGAAACACAACCATCAATACAATAAGCAATAACCCTATCACTATAATTAGCTCTCAACTGTGCGTATGCATGTCGAGGTATCCCACCACCAGATACAGGCATGGGTTGTGCGGGGGCGTAAGGCTGTGTTTGAGCATAAGGTTGAGGTGGAGCATATGGGGCTTGTTGTTGAGCAGGTGCTTCATATTGAGGTTTTTGAGCTTTCGGTGAAGGAGATGAATCCTCTATTAATTTTTTTCCACAATTTAAACAAAATTTATCTTCCTGACCAGCAGAAGATCCACAATTTGGGCAAAAATATTTTCTGGACATTTTCTTACACCAATTTATTATACTAATTGTTACTTTCCCAGTATTTAAGTATATTTTAATTAAGATGAGAAGAAAATCCCTCAAACAATTTTGAATCCATAATCATTTTGATTCCTTAATGATTTTAGTATATGCCTTAAGTAGATTTTTCCCTACAACAGGATAATCAAATTTTTTAAGTGCGTGTTTTTGTGATTTGAAAGCAACTTCCTGTATTTTCTCTTTATTCTTAATTATACCCAATACCTTGTCAACCAGTGCTACTTCATCATTTGCAGGATATAACCAATCACATTTAGGGGGTATCATCTCATTCATTGGAGGTTTATCAACCGCTATCACAGGCAAACCAGAAGCCATAGCTTCAATAAGTGGAGTACCAAAACTACCTTCTTCTGCAGGATAAAGAAGAAGGTCACTTATGTGAAAAGCTAATAGGAGCTCTTTATCATCAATATATCCCGTTATTATAACTGAATCTTCGATCTCAAGATTCACTACATCTTCTTTTATCTTTGATAGAAGCGGACCATCCCCCACAACCAGAAAGGTAATTTTTGCGTTTCTTTTAAGTATTTCAGGGAAATATCGAACCACTTCATGTTGGGATTTTCTGTTGATATACGGCCCCTGCATTAAAACAATAGATTTTCCTTGATCCAAATCATATTTATCTCTAAAGGATTCTAAATCTTCAAGTTTTGGAATTTGTGAGAAAGTTTTACAATTTAGTGAGTGGGGAATAATGATTACTTTCTCTTTCATACTTTTTGATAACCTTTTAATTTTTTCTAATAATGAAGCTGATGTTGTTACTATATTATCACAGTGTTTCACTATTCGTCTCAGAATTCTAGAATATGGTCGTTTCACCCACATTCTTGATTTCAAATTACCAGTTGTAACTGCTCCATGAACAGAAACAACTAAAGGGATGTCTATTTGATTCCTTTTCTTAGCTTTAGCAAAATAAAATGCTGCTACTTCAGTTGCATGTATCAGAGATATATCCACATCTGATCTCAGTTCGGTATATACATCAAATGCTTGTTTAGAGAAACTTCGATGATTTTTAGCATAGAAATGTGTTAAGGTGCTATAAGCACCTCTTGCAGAAATTTGTTCTGGAAGATAATAAAAATGGATGTTTTCTCTATTCAATAATTCATCATCTGAGGATAGTTTTGTTGTGGTTGCAACATAGATTTCTATCCCTTGGTTTGCTAATGATTGTACTAATGAATATGCATACCTACGAAGTCCCGCCATTGGTCCAACATAAGGTGGTCCTATCTCTATCGTAGGAATGAAGATAGAGAAATCCATGTGTAGAAATTTAAAGTAACTACAAAAGCATTTTGGTGAAATTCTATTTATATAAAACATTCAATATTTGTCCAACCACAATAATAAAAAAAAGACTAACGCTTGTTATTACATATGATTGATATAGAAGATGAAATTTACGACCAAGTTTATGAGAACGGTTTTTCATCAAAATCCTTGCTGTTAATAAGAGAAAACCTTAGTCAAATATCTGCAGAATTTCTTACTGATCTTTTAGTAGAAAATGTCAATATTCATACACAATATAGTATATTAATAGAGTTCCTTACAGAGATATGGTCCCAAAATACTAACTCCAGTCCAAATTTGCTAAATTATCTCAGTGGAGTTCTCCATAAACTGTTTTACCTTGCACGTGAATATCCTTTAGGAAAAGAAATACCTGACTATGTTACTAATGAGATTACTGAATTTCATCAAATGCTATGTGATTTTAAATTAGATTGCTTGGAACAGGACGTAACTTTACAAGATGAATCTATTGAAAGAATTAATTCATTCAAAGAGCTTTTTGAAATTATAGATCAACAATCAGGTTTACCACAAAAAATTAACGAAATGTTTCGAATAGGGTCAATATTGTTTTATTTATTTTCTCAAAATGAAAATCAGAAGTTAAGAAATGTAGATGAACTTAGTCTCTATCTATCAAGATGTTTAATCCTTTGGAGATTAGAAGCATTAACTGATGAAGAAGTTCAAATATGTTTTGAACAAGCAATAGTTAAATTTTCTGAAGAGCTGAATTTAAAAAAGTTTGAAAATATTTTAGCGTTAGAAATACAAAATTATCAATTCTTACAATATGGCATCAGCCATGAGATGATTAAAATTGCTGCAAAGACATTCTTTGAAATTTATTCAATTAAAAAAGCTTGAAGTATAAATTCAAGACATTTGTTTATTATTAACATAGGATTTTAGTTCCTCTGAAATTCTTGAAGCTTTTTTAAATTCTGGTGCTAAGTAATTCAACAAATCTCGGGGAATTTCTTTTCTACTAAATATGTTTTGTAGGATTTCATCCAAGACATCTGTTTGAAGATCTGGATTTTTTAACATTTCCTTAACAGTTGTTATTTTCATACTTGAGGGCAAGTTATCTTCTAACATTGTAATAGACGACCATGCCTTGAGTGTAGAATAGACTGACATATCAGGGGTTTCAACATCCAATGCCATTCTAAACCGCCATTTCTTGACTTCTATGGGGGAATTATCAGTAGCTATAGCCCTACCAAGCCTCATAGCATTTTCTTGACTTGGTTTCTGAGTGTACTTCTCGATTAAATCTCTTATTTTACCTTTTGTAACCTCTTTACTCACATTTATCCCCATCTTTTACCTATTAGAATCTAGAGCTGGGGAATATATATATTTTGCTCTTTAAAGTTCTGTAACTATCGGTTTCGAGAAAAACAGAAGTTGCTACCTTCTTATAATACACCTTTTGTTAAAGATGATTTTGTGAAAAAGGTAGTCTAAGTATAGCTAGGATAACCTTATGGCAAGGTTTTATGCGTTTTAGAGTAAAATAATCGTTCTAGATAGTTTGCTAGCATTTGAAAGAACTAAATTCGCGAATTTAGGAGAAAAATGAAAAAGTGTAAGACTTAGGGGGTCTTACCTTACTCTATTTTACAATTTAAATAGATTATAGAAAGCCAATATGGAATAAACAGCTGTTCCTTTCCACAAAATATCTTCATCAACATCGAATTTAGGATGATGGTGAGGATGAATTATTCCTTTCTCTTCATTATACAAACCAAGAGCGATGAATGCACCTTTAGTTTCATTAAGATAGAAAGCAAAATCTTCTCCACCCATAGTTAGTTCAACTTCCTGAACTTCATCAAGTGGTCTTAGAATCTCAATAACATCGTCAACGCTGTCTGCATTATTGATCGTTGGTGGATAATATATTCCACCTATTTCAAATTGAATTGCTCCTTCACATCTCCAAGCATGACTATAACCTTCAACTATCTCTTGCATTCTTTTCATAATTTGGTCTCTTACTTCATTACTAAAAGTACGGAAAGTTCCTTCTAATTTTGCAGTTGAGGGAATGATATTGTGGGCGTCACTGCCCTCTAACATTGGTGTTGAAATAACAGCTTTTTCCAGAGGGTCAATCTCTCGACTAACTATCTTTTGTATTGCATTATAGATGTCAACAAGTACTGCTGTTGGATCAAAGGTTTGATGGGGGGATGCTGCATGACCGCCTTTCCCCTTAATCTCAATTATGAATTGATCAGAAGATGCGAGGAATGGTCCTTTTCTGGTTGCAATGATACCACTTTGTAATTCTCTCCATACATGAATACCAAATATCTGATCTATATCTGCAATATGTCCTTCATCAACTATTTTTTTTGCTCCTCCACCACCTTCCTCTGCTGGTTGAAAGAGCAGTTTAACTTTACCAGTTAGTTTGTCTCTATGTTTATAGATAATATATGCTGCCCCAAGTAGCATAGCTGTGTGTGCATCATGACCGCATGCATGCATCTTTCCAGGAATTTTGCTGCAATAAGGTTTATCGTTATCCTCAGTTACATTAAGTGCATCGATATCAGCTCTTAATGCAATAACTTTTCCCTCTTTTCCTGAATCAAATGTAGCTATTATGCCTGTTTTGGCAGTTTTTTGAATATCATACCCTATCTTCACTAGTTCCTGCTCAATAAGAGCAGAAGTTTGTTCTTCTTCATATCCTATTTCTGGATACATGTGAAAATGTCTTCGTTTTTCAATTACATAATTTTCAATTTCTTTAGCTTCATCAATAAGAAGTTGTTTAAATTTATTAATATCCATAAGATTTTTCATCATCCTTGTTATTTTTATCTTTCTGTTTATCTATGGTTCTTTTCTATTTCCAAAATGTTGTAAATGTATTTCCGAACATGTGTTGGACAATGTGGATAAAGATTTAAAAAAACATTTTCAGTGCCCAAGCTATATGAAACCACTGAAATGAGCAAAAATTTTAATGTTCATCTTCAAGGAGGAAAAAAATAGAATGAATGATAATGAATATGATGTTATTGTAATTGGAGCTGGCTGTGCTGGACCAGCAGCTGCAAAGAAAGCAGCAGAACTTGGTTTGAAGGTTCTAATACTCGAGAAATCGCAAGTTCCAGGAGAAAAGAATGTTTCAGGAACTTGTCTAAACGGTGCTGCTCTTCTTGAACCAGATCTAAACTACATCGTGGAATGTCCTGTAGAAAGAACGATAAAAGAAATGAGAACTTATCACATCAATAATGATAGAACAACGGTTTTTCATGAAATACCATCAGAAGGAATTCTTCTCCTTTCAGTAAGAAGAGATCATCTAGATTCCTGGCATACAGAAGAAGCCAGAAAAGCTGGAGCTGAAGTTAAATTATCAACAACTGTTGTCGATATTATTGAAGAAGATGATTACATCAAAGGAGTTGTAACAGACTCTGGAGAAAGATTCTATGGTAAAGTAATCATTGACGCAGCTGGTGTCAACTCAATTGTTGGTCGTAAAGCAGGTTTAATTCCTAAAAGAAAAGGTCAGAATATGATTCTATATGTTACTGTAGCTGTTAAATTGGGAGAAGAAGTGATTAATGAGAGATTTGGTGATTGCATTGAATACTATCTATCTCCAGGAATTCAACATAAAACATGGCCATGGATCTTTCCAAAGAAAGATACAGTTACACTAGGAACGGGAGGATATATGGATGAAAATCTGATTAATGATGAATTTCCAAATGTAAATCAATATATGGAGAATTTCTTGAATCTTCCAGTAGTCAAAAAGAAACTTGAAGGAGGAGAAATTGCCTCATGGGGACTGCACTTAGAGTACGATGAAGCTATTGAAAGAAGAGTAAGAAATGGATTGATTTTGACTGGTGAAGCAGGAGGATTTGTGATTCCATTCCTAGGAGAAGGAATGCCTGAAGCATTTTTTACAGGGATTTATGCAGCTAAAGCAGCAGCTGAAGCAATAGAAGCTGGTGACTATTCAGAAGCAAAACTCTCTGAGCGATATGAAGAATTGATAAGCGAGAATTTTTTTATGCAAGCATTCAGACATATTGCAGCTGTTAACAAAGAATCCATTCTCACTAAAACAGATGAAGAAATTACTCAAATGATGCAGCAAGTAATTATTGGAGGAGGATTTATCTCTAATGCAATACACACTAAATGGTTAAAGGGTGTTGAAGAGGAGAATTTTGAACTAGTCCAAGAAGCATATGATTTCCTAGAATTAATCCAACCTTATGCTGCAGTTGATCCGGATTTTGAGAATTTATACAATGAGAGGAAGAGCAAATGAAAGTTGAAATGAAAGTAGAATATTATCCAGGAGAAACTGGAAAGTTCATTAAAGTAATTGAAGACAATTGTGTAGGCTGTGGAGAGTGTGCAAAATTCTGTACAAGAGATGTTTGGCAACCAGATGGCGCAATCTATCGACCAGTAAATCTCAAACAATGTGTAGAATGTGGTGCATGTTGGAATGTCTGCGAATATGAAGCTGTTGACTTCAGCGAACCTAAGGGTGGAACTGGAGTTCGTTTTAGCTATGGGTGAGTATAATGGCTGAGATGGACGAAGTGATGAGGGTTCTTGAAGCTCAAAAAGATAAATATACTAATGAAAAAGTAGCCAAATTTTTCAAAACATGGTCTAAGAAACTCCAATATCACTTTATAGATGTTGATGAGTATTATGTGATTGAGTTGGTGAAAGGAGAACCTCAACCTATAGTGAAAGAGAAACTAGAAAATCCGGATATTATGTATTCAATGAGCACTGATACTTTTATTGATATGAATTCTGGACAACTTTCAGGATTTAAAGCTTATCAGCGAAAATTACTAAAAATTAAAGCTTCTATGCCTGAAATTATGAAACTTCAGAAATTAGATAAGCTTTGATTGTCCTTTTTTTCTTTACTTCTTTTATTTTGTTCAGTTAGTTTTTGGCTTATAATAAGTCTTAATAATTCTAGTAAGAAAATCAAATTGGAAAAAATGGCGGAGTTACGAGGTATTGTTACAGGTTTAGATTGTGCTAATTGCGTTGCTAAAGTTACTAAAAATTTACAAAACGCAGTTGGTGTAAGTGATGTGCAATTAAACCTCGTATCTACTAAACTTATCGTAGAATATGATAAGGAACAAATTAGTGAAAAGGAACTCATAACAAATATAAAGCAATCAGGATATAGGTTTGACAGCACTTTCGAGCATAAATCATTCTTTAATATTAGACACAACAAAAACCTTCTTTTCGCTATTTTTGGACTAGTTTTCCTTATTATTGCTTTAAGCACACGTGGATTTCTGCCTGAAAATAATGACCTGTTTTTTTATGTTCCTGCTATAGTAATTGGTGGAATTCCTGTTTATCTTAAAGCTTTAAGCTCTATTAGAACCAAAACAATTGACATAGATCTTCTAATGGTTCTTGCTATAATTGGAGCCATGATAATAGGTGAGTGGGAAGAAGCAGCAGAAATTGTTGTTCTCTTTTCAATAGCGGAATTGTTAGAAGCATTTTCAATGGATAAAGCTAGACAATCAATAAGAGAGTTAATGGATTTAACACCACCAACAGCAACTAGATTAATAAAAGGAAAAAAACACGAAGAAGTTCCTCTAGGTGATTTAGTTGTTGGCGATAGAGTAAGTGTTAAACCAGGAGCAAGAATTCCAATAGATGGAAAAATAGATTGGGGAAAAACAAATGTTGACCAGAGTCCAATAACTGGAGAATCTATCCCAATCAATAAAGATGTTGGAGACAAAGTATTTTCAGGGTCTATAAACATTGATGGTTATATTATTATTCGAGTAACACGGATGCCTGAAGAAAGTACAGTAGCTAGAATCAGACAGCTGATAGAAGAAGCAGAACAACAGAAATCAAAAAGAGAACAATTTATCCAAAGGTTTGCAAAATATTATACGCCAATTATGGTAGGAATTGCATTATCAGTATTTTTGATATCTGGGATTTTTTTGAATATCCCAATTGACCCTTCTGTTCTTAGAGAAGGGCTATATCAGAGTTTAGTAATTCTGGTGATCTCATGTCCTTGTGCTTTAGTGCTATCGACACCAATAACTGTGGTGACGGCAATAACCAGAGCTTCAAAAAGGGGTGTTTTAATAAAAGGAGGTAAATATCTCGAAGCTATATCTGACTTAGACACCCTAGCATTGGATAAAACTGGAACCTTATCTACTGGAAAACTAAAAGCTTACAAAGTTGAAGCTTTAGAAGGTTATACTGAGAAGGAAATTATAGAAATAGCATATGGTTTAGAATATCATTCGGAACATAAAATTGCAGAAGCAATAATAGATTTGGGAAGAGAAAACAATTCAAGATTGTTTGGATATAAAGATGTTGAAATAATGCCGGGGATGGGAATCAAAGGAACAAGAAAGAAAGAAACTTATTATCTTGGAAATGAATCGCTTGTTGATAGCATTTTAGGGTTAGAATCTTGTGATCTAGATTGCGAAGAAACTGAGAGCATTGTTAGTTATGTTTTAGACGATAAAACAATCTTAGCTCATATTCACATGTCTGATGAGTTGCGAAGTGAAACCAAAGAAGCTGTCAATTCACTAAAAAAACTTGGAGTAAAAGATATAGTAATGCTCACTGGTGATAATGAAGAAGTAGCATCAAAAATTGCTGAAGAATTAGATATTAATTATGAAGCAGAACTGTTGCCAGAACATAAAATGCAGTTTATCAAAAATCTCAAAGAAAAAGATCAAACAGTGGTTATGGTTGGTGATGGAATAAATGACGCACCCGCTTTAGCACTTTCAGATGTTGGTATTGCAATGGGGGCAGCAGGAACTGCAATTGCTATAGAAACAGCTGATATTGTGCTTTCCTCAGATAATTTATTCAGTCTACCTTATCTATTCAAACTAAGTAAAGAAACTAAAAGAACTATTCAAATTAATATTTACTTATCTTTGTTTATCAAATTCTCATTTTTTATACTTGTTTTAATTAATGCAACACCAATTGCTCTTGGGGCATTTCTAGGTGCGAATTTGCTTTGGCTAGCAGTGCTAATTGGAGATATGGGAGCTTCATTATTGGTTATATTAAATGCAATGAGAGTTGGTAGGAAGAAGTTTTATTCCGGAGAGATGTTGTCAAAGAAATAATTTAATAAACATTTTTACAAAAGAAATAATTGTAGAGCTAATGAGTAAACCTGAGAAACCATTCAACAAAGCTATTGTTTACATATTAATTGGTATTTTAGTCATTACCTCAATATTCACTGTAATGATGTTTGGACCACGTTCTGGTCCTAAAAGCGATGTGTTTGATTCAACAATTAGGTATTATACAAAAGGAACAGAAAAATTATTTTACACTGATTATGCTCAATCTATTGTTCAAGATATCAAAGAAGTAGGTATTTTAGTTACCGATTATCCGATGGAGTATTCAACATTTTTAGATCAAGTTATTGGATCGAAAGAATATGAAATGGCTATAATTGAGATTGGTGGTCAAAATGCCCCTCATTTGGAATTTCTATTTAAAGAGGGTGCAAGTTTAAACGTTTTCAATTTTCAAAATGCAATGGATAATGGTACTACACTTAATTTAATCAACAATATAACTCAAGAAATGGATTTCTATGCAAGAAAAAATCTCTTCTTTACGTTACAAGAACATCTGATGGATAATGTAGTTCCAATGGTACCCATTTTTACTCCAGTAAGAACATTTGCTTACTGGGATAATTTAGATGGCTTTACAAGTAAGTGGGGAATATCTGATAGTCTTCCATACATGTCCTTCAATGGATTACATAGTAATCAAGAATCAGTTACTAAGCTAAAATTGGGTATTGGAGGATGGTTTGATTTAAGTCCTCTAACAATGAGGGAAGATGGAGAGAAATTACTTGTATCTCTTATCATGGATAAATTAATTCATTTGGATGAAAAAGGATCCCCTACAAAATATGGACTGATAGATAGTTGGGACTATCTTAATCAAACAACTTTGTTGCTTCATGTAAGAGACAATGTTCAGTGGCAACCTGATGTGGATGGGATTTTTACTAGTGAAGAGTTTTCAGTTGATGATGTCATTTTTACTTTAGATCTGATCAGAAGTATACATGCAAACGTAGACTAT
The DNA here is from genome assembly GCA_019057375.1 of Candidatus Heimdallarchaeota archaeon. Classification (GTDB taxonomy): domain Archaea; phylum Asgardarchaeota; class Heimdallarchaeia; order Heimdallarchaeales; family Heimdallarchaeaceae; genus UBA460. Next base: position 5,955 of record DXJF01000111.1, on the reverse strand, counting down.
CAACTCTATAAATGGATAGACTCTTATGAAGTATATAATAGTACAACAGTTGCAGTTCACATTGATTCAGTTCCAGAAACAATAGAAAAAGAACCTTATGCTTTTGCCCTGGAAGATTTGTCAGTTTATACCTACCCTGAATACTATTTGGATGTTGAGAGTACAATTGAAGAAATAGTTGGATCAACGAGATGGATTAAGTATAGAGAAAATCCATTTGGAACAGGAAAATACAAATTTAACGCAACGGATAGCCATATAGATGTTACTGCTTCCTTAGAAAGATTTGACGGTTGGCATGGAATAGGTATAGATTCCAGTAAGATTACAAACCTAGTTTTTGAAACCATTGAAGCTCAAACTTATTCTGATAGTTACTCAATGAACTTAGAATTACAAGAAGGAGGCAAGGTAGACTTAGCTGATTTTGGGAAGAATCCAGCAATTGAGCCTGCAATACCTGATGACAACTTTAGAGTTGATTTTAAAGTAGAAAACTCATTAATTTTCATAGCATTCAATTTAGAAAATGAAGTCTTTGGAGGAAATAATAACTATGTACCAACCAATGAGACAGGGGTGTCAAAAGCCTTGGCAATTCGTAAAGCTTTGTCATCATTGATTCATAAAACATTTCTGAATAATGCTTATCATGAAGGAATGTTTAATATAACTGATTCACCAATTTCTCGTTATTATACAGATTATTATAATCCAAGTGTAACAACGTATCCATACAGCATCTTTGAAGCGATTGAGTACCTGAATTTGGCTGGATTCAACATATCTATAGAAACAAATGGATCAGTAGAAGAATCAAGTTATGGAGTACACAGCTCTGTTGTGGCTCTTGGAATCCTTACAGCAATTACGATTACATTAAGAAAAAGAAAACAAAGGTGAAATAAGTGAACAGAATAAATGAAATAAATAATCTGGATCTCAAAGGAAAACCTTTGATACAATCATTTAGTGGGAGTGGTGCAATAGGAACAATACTCTCTACATTTCTAGTGAAAGCATTGAAAATGGAGCAAGTAGCAGTAATTCATGCAGATGAGCTACCACCGGTAGCAATAATCAAAGGGGGATTGATAGAACAACCGATAAGGATATTCCAAAATGACAAAATAGCTTTAATGTCTTGTGAAGTGAACATTCCTTACAATACTGTTTCTGATTTCATAGAAATGCTAGTTGATTTTTATATTAAAAGTGGAGTTTCGCACATCGTACCAGTGGGGGGATTACCTGTTTTACAAAACCAATTTGAAGAAATTGAATGCTATGGAATAGCAAACAGACAAGAAACACTCACATTTCTAGAGGAAAATGGAGTACAACTTCTAGAAGAAGGAATAGTATACGGGACAGTAGTTGAAACTTTAGAACTATGTAATACAAAAGAGTTTGATTCGAGTTTTGCACTATTGGTTGAATGTGACCCCAGTGTAGCAAGTTACGATTCAACAAAAAAACTGGTTCAAAATCTAACTAAAATATTTGATTTTGAATTTGATGAAGAAGAATTTGAAAATGTTTCAAATATCATCAGAACCAGGATAGAAGAAAGCACAAGATTCTTAAGAGATGAAGCAATGGACAAAACTAGAGAAAGTCACCTCTAAGTAAAGTCTTCCATTAGGTGAGTTAAGCTGCTTTTTCTCTAAAACTTTGAATCTGAAAAGAATGAGGTTTTTTGTCGTGTTTTAACCTCTCAGCAAAGATTACAAAAAAGTTTAAATATGTTCAAGGGCAACTTTATTTGGTTAATGGCAGGCTATTTAGGAGCCAAATGGTTAGGTCAAAAAAGGGACTGCAAACTGAACAGGAAGAGATATCCGATGCTCAGGGACAAGGTTGAACCCCTTTTTTAGATGGTTTGAACCCCCATTTGGGCTTAGTTAAGACCTCCTAAGCCTGAAATCCCCCAGAACCAGACTTCGGTCTGGAATCAGACACTTATTTTGTCTGAAAAAAAGGACCAGACATCTTCTGTCTGCCAGAAAGGTATGGTCTTGCTTGACCAGATCCTGGAACCCCCCTCAACCGCAACCCCGAAGCATCGAGTTAGAATGCCCTTCCTGTTCAGGCAGAAAACCCTTTTGGGAAAACCTTTCTTTCTTCTCAAATTTCGAAAAGTAAATAAGTATATTTATCTTAGTTTTCTAGATGAAAGGAACTCTAAAACATCTCTCTTTGTTGTGTTTTTTCTTTTCCTTTCTCTTAGCTAGTAACTTTTTCTTCACTCAAGCTTCAATTTCAAATTTCACAATTTATACGCGAATTACTGAAATTGATTTCCCTCCTAGCTTGATTTACAAAATAAACTATCCAAATCAAACATTCTTTGAGTTTGAATCTTCTATAGAGATTATCAATCCGTCTGGACAAACTTTGTATATTTTAAGTCATACAACTTGCTTAGTCTTCACATCTGGTAATTTATTGTTTGAAAATGAAAATTATGAAGGTTCTGTAGGGGGACCTCACTACTGTGGTGCCATGTTTACTAATCATACTATTGAGCCTGGAATTTCAGAAGGTAGGATGACTTTTGATCTTTCTGTAAATGATACATTGGATTCTCTTCCTAATGGGAATTTCACCATCTGGATTCATCTTGATGACAGCTTAGGAGAACATAATTATGTCCATTTTTCCTCAATAATTTCTGTTAATGGAACTGCTATTCATGTAACTCATACAGGTGCAAATGAAACTTTTACTTTTCCAATAGTAACTTCTTCAACTCCAACAAGTACAAGTGCTCTTTCTATAGTAGTTCCTTGTTTCTTAGGAATTCTTGTAATTCTCTTAAAAAAGTACAATAGATTACCCTGAATCGTCGAGTTAGAATGCCCTTCCTGTTCAGGCAGAAAACCCTTTAGGGTTTAACCTCCATTTCTTTCAGTTTTAAAAACGAATTAGATATATTAGACCTTTCTAGAAGGAAATGTATTTATTCTAAATTAATGTAATAAAAGGTGATAATATGACAAAGGATGATTATGGAATCTTTGTTTCTTTAGACATTTATTCAGGTAAACCTGATCCTTATTGGAAATTATCTAATGAGCAAATTGAGGAGCTTAAATTAAGACTCAAGGAACTCCCTGAGACCAAGATGATTATTCCTATAGAATATACCCATCATGGTTTTAGAATATATAATAAAGATGAAATCCACCAAATCCCTCAAAGAATAGAGGTTTTCCGAAAAGTTGTATCCTATAGGAAAAAACGCAAAGTCCGTTACTTTGAAGATATAAACAATTTAGAAGATTGGTTGTTTAATCTAGCAATAGAACAAGGATACGAGGAAGTTGTTAAAAAGGTTAAGGATTATGAAAAAACAGCAGAAAAGTAGATTTTTCAATTAGATACAATTGAGTTAGAATCCCCTACTTATTCCGGCAGAAAACCCTTTAGTGTTTAACCTTTCTATTTTTAGCTTTTATAGAGTTTGAATGACCTTTTGTATACATATTTATAGCTAAACGCAGTTGTTTAGGTTTAAGGAGTGTTTAAGTTGGAAGAAGAATTTAAGGAAGAGATACTTGAAGAAACTGAAGAAGAGATTAGTGAAGAAGTAAAAGAAGAGCTTGAAGAAGAGCTTGAGGAGGAAGTAGAAGAATTCAGTGAAGAGGTCAAGGAAGAGCTTATTGATGAAGTAGAAGAAGAACTCGGAGAACAACCTGAGGAAGAAATAGATGAGCTTGTAGAGAAACTTAAAGAAGTTGCAGAAGACGAAGAAGAAATAGAAGAGATCGAGGAAGAAGCAGTCGAAGAAGTTATCGAAGAAGCTGTTGAGGATGTAGTTGAAGAAATTCTTGAAGAAATGGATGAAGAAGTTGAAGAAGAAGTTCTTGAAGATGTCGTAGAAGATGTTATCGAAGAAGATGAAGATGAAGTTGAGGAAGTGCAAATTGTTTCTGAACCAGAATATAAATCTGAACCTGTGCCAGAAGGGATTCCAGAAGAAATCAAGAAATCAGGTGGTAATATTCAGATTATTTTGAAAGATGTTGATGGTGATTTGATTCCATTTGGGTATCAATTACTGAAAGACAAACTAGTTATCAAAGAAGATGAAGCAATGAAAGTTAAAATTGTGTTATCTTGGTTTTACAAACAAAATAGGAGCGTAGAAGAGATTTCTGATGCCACAAAACTAAACATCGAAGAGATTGAAAAAATTCTCATAAATCCTATATACTTCGGTAAGATTTACTTCGAAGGAGCACTTGTGAAAGGCAATCATGAACCCATATTAACTGAAAGATATTGCAAATTATATGATATAAATACCGATGAAATAGCGGAAAAATATCTTTCTACAAAGAAATAAGATTTAAGGAAATCAACTATTATTGGTAAGAATAGCTTCCTATTCTTATCTTGATTTTTTTTATTAATAATCTTTAATCCCTGAAAAAAGAAGCAACTTTTTTCTCACTATAATCCATAGGCGTTTTCCATCAATTCCACTAATTTTGATACGAACCTTGTCGCTGGAGCTCCATCTACAATGTTATGATCAATTTGAATAGATAAGTTTAAGATATCATGTTCTTCCAATTTTCCTTCTATCATAACTGGCTTTCTTTTGATTCCTCCCACAGCAACATTCAATGTATTTGAAGGAAAAGGAATTGCCCACCCTGCTATATTTTTACCAAACATTCCTAAAGCTGTAATACCTACAGTTCCTGCGTTTTTTATGACAAACATTGTATCTTTCATTTTTTTGCGAATTATCCATTTCCTAATACGCTTTGGTACCAATGAAAATAGTTTCAGATAAGATTCAGGTGTTCCTTCCACAATTTGATTCTCATCATCAACCATTTTGTTCTGGACTTCTCTGATTTCGTTAGTAATTTCTAGAACTGATTTTTTGTTTGCTGAATTAATCACATAATTTATAGGAATTCTCTTACCTGATTGTGTTGTTCTTTCAATCATTATGTTAACATGAACATTATCAAAAATGATTATCCTGTCCTTCTTCAATCTATAAGCATGTACCTCTTTATTCTCAGTTACTGCCTGTCCTATACATTTAATCAACCAACCTGTAAAAGATAATCTTACTCCAATTTCTTTTTCAAGGACTCCAATTCGTTTACGAGCTTTGTTCACATCTAGTTCAACTAATCCAACCATAGATGTTTGATTTTTAGATATCTCATAGAATTCACTCAAAGCTTGACGAATTTTGGAGAATTTCTTGATCTGATATGTTCCTAGTGCTTTCATCTCTTTCAAGATTCTAGAATTTGAAATGTTTGATAAATATTACTTATTTACTTATTAACTAACACCTTCAGCTAGTAATTCTCCTATGGTATCAGCTGTCATACTGAAAAAAGAGACAAATTCCTCTTTTGAGTGCAGGAGTTCATATAGATTTTTCATAGGTAAATCTTGCCCCTTCTCATCAACAAAAACGATTTCGTACCCTAATCCCTTTCCTAGGCTGCTTTGTTCTCTTAACCATTCTCTCTGTTCTTCAAAGAAATTTTGTAGAAATTCTTTAACATTGATTATATTACTTAACTTGTATCTAGTCAATTCTAGTTTTTTCTCCTTTTCTTCAGCATAGATTTTGAATACCATTTTCCATGTCAAGTTTTACACCTTAGTTGTTTTCAACTACTAATGCTACATTTGGTATATAAACAGATGAATTACTTTCTCGTGCTTAAATATGAATCTATGCTGAATCTCTACTTGTAGGGTTTTTTTCTGAACCAAAAACTATAAGTTTTTAAACGCACCTTCGACCACTAAAGTAGACAAGAAAGGTGATTAAATGGGTCACGGATCGCTCCAAAAAGCAGGAAAAGTTAGAAAGCAAACTCCCAAAGTTGAAGGAAAAGAAAGACACAGTCCTATTCCCAGAAGGGGTCTAAGAAACAAATATGTTAAACGTGTTATTCTTGGTCGTTA
>DXJF01000110.1 GCA_019057375.1 Candidatus Heimdallarchaeota archaeon | reverse complement strand
TCTTTGACTATGACAGCTGAAGAAGCTGTTAATAAAAAACATGTACCTAATCAATATTTGGCTTATTATCTAGCATTAGAAACTGAAATGCTTCTAGTATTAGGCGTAAAAGCTGAAGACTTCTGGTTCAGACATATGCAAGATCATGAAGCTCCTCATTATTCAGTAGGAAATTACGATCTTGAAGCAAATCTTTCAATCGGTCATATGGAAATAGTTGGGAATGCACTCAGAACAGATTATGATTTACTAAAACATGCTAAAGCTTCAAAATCGAATTATGAGATAGTTGTGGATGAGAAAAAGATTCTTCCTCATGTTTGTGAACCTTCATTGGGAGTGGGAAGAATACTGTATACTGTTTTAGAAAAATGTTACAGAGAGGATGATAGAGGTTGGACATGGTTCCAGTTTCCTCCAGCTGTCGCACCTTTAGAGGTAGCTGTTTTTCCACTTATGAAGAAGGATGGACTTGCTGAATTTGCTCATGATGTTCACACTGAACTAAAAGAAGCAGGATACTTATCATTCTATGATGAAAGTGGTAAAATCGGTAAGCGATATGCTCGAGCTGATGAGATTGGAATACCATTCTGTGTTACAATTGACTATGATTCACTTAAAGAGTATTCTGTTACTATAAGACATAGAGATACTATGGAACAAATCAAACTACCTTTAGAAGATTTAGAAGTTGCTCTAGGAGAATTGATGGAAGGAGATTCAGATTTCCAAGAATTCATTGATTTCGCAAGTGAAAAATAGTACGAACAGAAAAGATTAAGAATAAACTAGGGAAGTGAAAAACGATGACCAAATATATTTGCCAAAGATGTAAGAATGAGATTACACCAAGCGAGTTAAGATTATTGCCTGGGGTTAAATGTCCTAAATGTTCAAATCGAATTTTAACAAAACAACGTTCCCTTATTGCAAAACCAGTAAAAGCAAGATAGTTTATGCTCTCACTCAAATTTATTCTTTTAAGATGAAATTTATATACGCTATCAAATTATAGCGAGTGTTACACCATATATCAAAGCTGATAATGCAGCTGCTACTGGAAATGTAATTATCCAACTTATAACTATTCTTACGAAAGTTTTCTTATCAGGTCTTTCTCCTTTTACCATTCCTGCACCAACTACTGAAAAGATCAATACTTGGCTTCCTGAAATAGGTAGTCCTATTAGTGTTGCTACGAACAAGACTATACAGTTGATAATTCGATACTGAACGCATCAGAGGGTCTAAGGGAAATTAGATTATTTCCAACATTTTTGATTACAATTCTACCAATTGCTATTATCCCCAATCCTTTTAATAATCCCGTCACTGCAACAAGATACCCTGATAAGTTTTCAGTGAGTTGTCCTGTTTCGATTAATCCATACATAATACCTAAAGCATTAGCTGAATCATTTCCTGCTCTACTTATTTGAGTCCAACTTATAACTAAAATTAGTAGAATCCCAAATATTCTTTCGATTTTTTCAAGTCTATCTAATCCTTTTTGCATCCGAGATAGAATTTTATCCATTATAGTCTTGAAAATAAATGCTCCTATAAATCCTAAAATGGGGGAAATAACCCATCCCAGAGCTACTTTTCCCACTGTTCCCCAATCCATAGAGGAGCCGAAAATGCGCCTGGACCAAAACTCCAGACAAGAGCAACACCAAAAACTGCACCAACAACAGAATGAGTTGTAGAGATTGGTGCACCAGTTATTGAAGCCACAATTAACCAGATTGTTGTACTAATAATAATTGCTAAAAGCATGTAAATACTGTACTCTACTTCTTGTCCTAGAAGATTTTCACCTATTGTTCTCCCTACTCTCTCTGACATAAACATTACACCAATAAATGCTAAAACTGCTGCTAAACCGATAACATATTTTGTTTTTATTACTCGGGCGCCAACTAGTGTAGCCATAGTTTCATCATTAGATCCAATACCAAATCCTAGACCTATCATTAAAATCAAAAGAACTATGATTATGACTTCCATTTGATATTAAGCTCCGATTTTAGTTTGTTTAAAGTGCATATTTGTTGACTAGAATAAAGACTCTATCTGCGAATATTTCAGCTCTATCTGCTGCTTCCATTAGATTTTTGATTAAGGTTTCAGTATATCTGAATGCATGGAAATCTTGTAGATGATCATAATTCAACTTTTGAAGTTCCCATTGTTTCTCTCTGACAGATCTTCGTAAGTTAGTAATTGAAATAATATTTTCTCTTACTTCTTGAAAATTATCTTGAATATTCACTACCATATCATGAACCTGAACACCGATTTGTTCGTTTAAATCAGCAATCTCCTTAATGCCTTCTCTCAGATTTTTGTGGATTTCAACTTGAAAGAGCAGCAGCTTTCTGACAACAATTTCGATTTTATCTGTGATTTTGTCTATATTTTCAATAATTTGAATTCGATCAGTTCTGGAAAAAACCATTGTTTCTCTAGAAAATAATCTTTGGAAAAATTCTTCTTTTACTCTATCTTACTGTTTCTCTAAAGATATTGTTTCTTTAGCGAATTTTTGAGCATCTGTGAAGTTACCCTCAACATATGCTAATACAGCTTTTTTCATTGTTTCAAATGCTTTTTTTGTCAACTCACTACATTCCAAAAACAATTCTTTCAGACTCTTAGCATGCTTTTTACGTGAAAATATTTTTATCACCTTTATTTTATTCTGCATTGCAAAGATATTAACTTTTCTTTAAACCAAGATTTATAGTTAGAACGGATAGTATTAGAAATTTTAGTAGAAGTTAATGTTTTTATTTACTGATAGCAATTTCTATATGGCCATGTCTAAGCGGAAAAAGAAATCAACCTTTAGGCGTTTTATCAGTTTAAATATCATCTTGTGGTTGATTTTAGCTCTTTCAGTTCCTGCTTTGATGTTTGGTCCTGATAAATTAAGATTTACAGATACTGATTGGGATGAGTTTTCATTTACACCAAATTATAACACTACAGAATGGAATGTTCTTTTAGATTCTCATTCTCATACAAAATATTCTGATGGAAAACTTACACCACGACAGAATATTCTTTGGCATATAGCTATGGGATTCAATGCTATGATTTTAACTGATCATAATACCTACAGAGGTGTTGAAAAAGCAAGAGAAATAGCTCGGAATGAATATGATGATAAGATTAAGGTATTTGCTGGGATAAAATAGACCACAAGTAGATGTCATCTGACTTTGATTTTTCCCCCTCATGTTACAGCTAAAGAATATGAAAGTGTTCTGAAATTTAGGAGCTATACTCATACACCAACAGATGATGAAATCAAAGAAGTGATAACTGAAACCAAAGAACTTGGAGGATTAGTAGGTGTAAATCATTATCCTTTATCTGATAGATATTTATTTGATCAACCATCTAGAATGCAATTCTATGACTGGGGAATAGATTACTTTGAGATATTAAATGGAAAGAGCTATGATTATCTCTCACATAAGTTCTCCCTAGATAATGGATTAGGAGTATTATCTGCTACAGATATGCATGTGCCTGGTCCTGTTCACTCTTGGACACTCCTGAATGTTTCTGAATTTACAGAAGAAGCTATATTTACTGAACTCAAGCAAAAACGAACAAGTTATCCTTTTGTTTTAGATGGATCACCTTATGATGTTGAGTGCATATAATTCTCTTTTCAGATAAGGATTGTCTGGAAAAGCAAAATAAGTATTGACCTTACCATTATACATTGCTTGAAGTTTCAACATCTTTTCTTTTGAGACCTTCGATTGATCTTTATTTGGTTTTGAAGATTTTATCTCAAAGAAATATTCTTTTTCATTTCTTCGAAAATATAAATCCATTATTACAACAGTTCGAACTTGTTCATCAGTTTTTGATTGTAAAACCTCTTCTATCTCTTTTTTCCAGTTAGGCTTTCTTTCTAAACCTTTCTCTTTTGTTTCCTCAGTTGAAAGATCAAGTTCATTTAGAATTGTTTGAATTGTATTAAGTTCTCCAGTTGAGATATGTCTTTCAATTCTCTTCTTGTTTTCAGCTTTATCAGCAAACTGGCTTGCTATGCATTTTGCAACTCGTTCATAAACTGTTTGACCAAGACTTGTTGTAAAAGAACGTTCAAATTTAGGGCTTATCCAAAAATCTACAGTTATTAAAGAAGAATGAAAAGGACGTTCAAGTTTATATCTTTCAGGATCCCAAAAATCTTTTTCACTAAACTTCTTTATTACACGATCAAAAAGAGATCTTAATTCAGATTTAATTTCTTTTCTCACACTCTCTCTCAAAATATACATAAAAATAGAATTATAATTAAAATTAAAATATAAGGTAATATATAGAGCATATTCATATACACTTAGAGTTAATACAACTACAAAATGAAGGAATATCAATGAGAGAAGAATATTTTTAAAATAGTTTCAAACACTTAATTCATTTATATTAGACACTAAAGAAAAGAAAGGTTGTAGGAGATATATAATACAGGTGAATTTTTTTGGTAAGAATTCGAAATTTGAAGGATATTGATAAACAAAAACTAGAAAAATTATTCCAAAAAAGAGGACATGGTGTTACTTCATTGCTTTTTTGGACAAATTTACAAAAAATATTGGAAGATCCAAATTATGAAATACACCAATGTAAGTGTGGAGAAGTTATGAGTTTTAATAAAAGTATAATAACTTCTTTACCAAAAGATGAAAATGAAAGCATCTTATGTAAAAAATGTGGAGATTATGAAGAATTAACAGAAAACACAACTTCAGTTTTAAAAGATTTATTTTTAGTGGAAATATTCACTGAAATTTTTAGTTCTAGAACAGATAATGAAAGAATATATCATTTCCAAAGAGCTATTAAAGAAGCAGAAGGTATTATTCCTGTAAGAAATTATGCTGAATTTGAAATAGGTTTAGCTTTTCATTTGAATGCAAAAAAAAGAAAAACAGAACTAAATAATGAAAATAAATGGATTAAACTAATTCAACAACTGTATGATGAAGCTTGTAAAATCAATCTTAAAGAAATTAGGAAATGGTATCTTTTAGAAGAAATTATTAAAAAAAAGCAAAAATTATTCAAAAGTGAAAGGATATATTATAATGAGCTTGCTAAATATTCAGAAACAGAAAGCTATCCTTTGAAAAATAAGAAGGATATGATGCTAGGTACTTTTGGAGATGTTGCTCCTCTAGAGAAAAAAATAAGACACCTAATGTTATCTTATAGAGATTTCTATGAAATAGCACTATTACCTGATTTTCTAATGAATTTAGTCAATATAATTGAAGGAAAGAGTGTTAGTCTTAATCCATTTTCAGGGAAGAAAATCAAAATAAAAGATAATATACGTAATGTTAGAGAGGAATATACCAATGATAAAATTCTATTTTTAATACAAAATGATAAGATTGAAGAAGAATTAAAAGAGTTATTGGTAAATACATATAATAATAGAATTAGAAATGATGTAGCGCATTCACAATATCATATTGATGTCTCAAATAAAATAGTCTATTCAACCAAATATAATCATAGTTATTCTTTTGAAACGATTGAGAAGTTAGTAGAAGAAATAACTAAAGCAGAAATTACAATAGATATTTTCATTCAAGAATTTGATATTGAGTTTGAGGATTCATAAGCAAAATTAACCTTGCCTGAACCTTTCTCAACAGCTTCCAAAACAGCTTCAGCTAAAGCAATACCACCTTCACCACCCTTCATGAAAACTTCACTTTCAGTAGCGGTGACCCCAAGTTCAGAGCACTTGTCTTTAATCCTTTGTACCTTTTTTCAGGTTTTTAATTAACTAAAAAACCGCATATTTAAAAATATTAATCAAGATTTATAATTGAACCTTGGAGGATGTAAAATGAAATTAAAAGAAATAGTAAAAAAAATCGCTTTATTTTCAATCTCAGTTTGGGTTTATGTACCAATAATAGCAGGACTTATTACTCAAATGTTATACATGATACCGTTAGCTTATACCTCTTGGGTTCTTTTTCTATCTTTAGGCTATGCTAGTTGGGCAGATTTAATTTATATCTTTGGTCTTGGGGGGAAATATCTTCCTCTTGGAATTTTTTTATTCGTTTTTGAGTGTATTATATTTGTTGTTGGGTTGACTCTGTTTTTCTGGGGTTTCATTCATATAGTACGAGTCAGAAAAAACGATATCAATATAGCTCAAACAGGTCCTTACAAGTATATTCGTCATCCACAACACTTGGGGATCATTCTCAGTTCACTTCCTTTTGCTATATGGATAATCCCTAGGTTTGATTCAGGAATCTTGATAAGTATCCGTGTAGGTGATATTCTTTCGTGGGTTTTATTCTGTTTTGTTCTTATTATCTGGTCTGATGTCGAAGAAAGAAAATTGCAAAAAACATATCCAGAAGAGTTTGCAACTTATAAAACCAGAACCGGGTTCTTCTTTCCAAAAATAAGAAATCAAAAAACTCTGAAAATTCAAAAGAAAAAATGTTACTATATTATTCGCTATCTAAGCTTTTTCCTCATTTATTGTATAGTAGCATTAATTATGTACTTAATTACAAGGTATATTCCTGGAAGTGTTTCTCGATAAAAAAGTGAAATTTAGCTTAGTCTAGAATGAAAGATAGAGTAAAATATATATTCCAGAATTGGAATTTCTAAAAAATAAAAAGCAGGGTTTAATTTAACCCTAAAATGTCTCCATCATCTGTGTAGTCCATTCGTTCAGCTGCTGGAATGGGAGGTAATCCAGGCATCAAGAACTTGCTACCACAGACAGGAACAATGAACCCAGCTCCAGTATAAAGACTGACTTTATCAACATTTAAAGTCCAATCAGTTGGAGCATCTATTAAACCAACTTTATTAGTAATAATGAGCTGAGTTTTAGCCATACAGAAGGGGAAGTCAGAGTAGCCTTTAGCTTCAATAGCTTTGATGTCTTGTATTGCTTAAGGAGAGTACTCAACATCTTTAGCACTATAAATTTCCTTAGTGATTTTCTCTATTTTGTTTTTAATAGGATTGTCAAGTTCATAGATATACTTAACATCACCAGTACCCTTTTCAATGGCTTTGAGAACAGCTTCAGCTAAAGCAATACCACCTTCACCACCCTTCATGAAGACTTCACTGACAGTAGCTTCAGCACCAAGCTCTGTACATTTGTCTTTTATCCATTGGATTTCTTCATCGTCATCAAAGGGGAAGCGATTGATAGCGACAATAGAAGGAATGTTGAACTTATTAATCATGTTGTCAAGATGTTTTTCGACATTAACAAAACCTTTAGCTAAAGCATCAAGGCTAGTAACACCACCATGAAGGTGGAAAGCACTGACAGTAACATCGAAAACAACAGCACTGGGAATAGTACCGTATTGACGGGCAACAATATCAACAAACTTCTTAAAGTCTAAGTCAGCAGCAAAACCACCTTCAGTGAGATCATAGTCAGCTAGCTTGAGAGCTAACTTATTACCGATAATGCTGCTGTTTCTGTGCGCAATGTTGGCAAATGTGTTAACTGTGGAGAAGAAAATCATTCAGAGAGCACATACTGTAAAAACTGTGGAATAGTAATAGAGGAAAAAATAAATCTCTTAGAAAAAGAGGAAGAACATAAAAATTCTAAAAGCTGATGAGCACATCTGTTTGAATTAAAAACAAAAAAAAGAAGAAGGTTATTTTAAACTAAATAAAAACAATTACCAGGATTACCATCGAATTCTTGAGGTTCATTTTTGGGTAGTATGCAGGGGTAATTATCATAAGCGTATTCAAAGACATCTTCCATAGAGACATATACATCAGATTCATAATAAATCTGCCATGAGTACTCTAAAAAGTAATAAGTCCATTTACCGTTTTGTGCTGGATCATAATCAAATCCTCTTCCACTCTCAGTGCAAGTAGTAGTTAAATACACATGAAAACTATTATCAATACTCATGAGCTCAGGACCGAAACCTCCGCTAAGGCAGTTATCCAAAAATACGAAAATCTTATCTGCGCTTGATTCTTCAAGAATTGAAGCTAGTTCTGTATCATTCAAAACCCCATCCTCACCATCTTCTCCATCGAGATAATCCCACATACATAAATATGAACTTCCCTCAAAATATGATCCTGCAGTTATAATTTTACTGTTAAAATTAATCATCCTGGTAATCTATTTTCGTCAAAATCCTCATTGTAACCATCTGATTCTAGACAATGACAAAAATCAAATGGAAGAATTAACTCACCACAATAAGAGCATTTTTTAGGTACAAACATTTTTTTAAACATTTTTTTAAACATTTTTTTAAACATTTTTTTAAACATTTTTTATCCACCCTCAATTTTTTTACAAACTTTTTCTGAAAACTCTTCTTCATGATTCTTTTTCCAAAGTTTCCTCTATGTTTTTTTTTCTCTCTCTCTTTCTTGTTTCTTTTCTTATTCTTTTTTTTATTTCTTTTCTTATTTTTTTTCTTGTTTTTTTAAACATTTTTCAACCTCTCTCAATCTTTTGATAAATTTTTTATACTCCAATTCAGGAATCATAAGAGGAAATCTTGTATTTGGTTGAATTGATATTGTCGACTCATGGTCTTCAGGAAGAATTTCAAAACATCCTGTACAAATTTCTAAATATTTTTATCTTACTGTATTGGTTTTTAATGTTTTTTTATGTAAGTCTTAAAGTAGGTTTTTAAAAAAGTTAAGCAATGGACATAGGACGAGTCGATAAAGAGTATCGGAAGGATTCGGTTTTTAGGTAATAAAAAATAGAAAGGTGAAAAATAACCTGACATGGAGATTTCTTCTAGTACCTGCAGCTTAACTTACATGTAAATAGATCCATTAAACATGTAAAAAAGAGATATCGTAGGGATTGAATCCCTCAGCCTTATCTAAATAGTTTTGAGGTTGTCAATTTTTTTAGACAACTATAGCAAAAACTTTCTTACCGAATGAGATGTGTTACTAGCTTCTCTAAGATTTATGAATTGTGTTTTAATCGTAACTGGGTAGAAGGGAAACCGTATAACCAATTTGGTCATAGGGTTTGATTGTTTTCTTAGAACATGCTTGAAGCAGCTACAACAATCCGACAGAAAAACATCAAAACCTCTCTCTAAACCTTCTTTTTCCTATATGTTATATTACCACCACACTAGTAACTCGTGTTAGAATTGAAGTATAAGCTTATTTTTTTCTGAAAAAGGTTAAAAATCACGTTTTTGAGGGAATAAAGGATTTTAAGCGATTCTAATAAACTCAACTATTTTCATTAATTGGTTTGTAGATCTTGAACAATCCAGGTTATTTTTTTTCTAACCATTCTCTTACTTGCCATTGATCAGCACAGATTAATTCATATTGACAAGTCTTACATTTTTTAGAATAGAAGTTCCATTTAGCACAAACACGAATTTTGGTCTTTTCTTTAGGTTCTAGCTGTGTGAAAGCTTTCTCTCCTGCAGAAAGTTGATCCTTCTTTTTCTGGATCTGTTTGGCAGTCATGATTTTTCAAATACAGGTTAAGCAAATAGATTAAAAAATCTTACCACACAAAAAATATTTTACGTGGTAAGACAGCTATGAGTTTGAAATTTTCCAGTAAGTATTATTTAATTAATAATCAATACCGAACATACCGAACACATACCGAACATTCGGTATTTTCATATCTATTTTGCTATTAAAGAGCTTCTAATTATTGATTAACATATACCGAATAACCGAATATAGAATAAGTAAGTATAAAATTATAAGTATTGAATAGCTTTGAGTATCAAAAATAACCTAGAAGCCTTATCTTCTCCGTAGTCTCTTGTTTTTCCACTGTGTTACATTTATACACAGCTACGTTCTAGAAAGGTAGGTTTTCCAGTGGTTAGACAGGTGTTAAACAGGTG
>DXJF01000109.1 GCA_019057375.1 Candidatus Heimdallarchaeota archaeon | reverse complement strand
GTCAGATTGAGGTCATCCTCTCCCCTTGTTATTTCCTCAATAGCTGGATAAAATATAAAAGTAGCATTTTCATAGTTTTGATAAATAATTTGAGAATTATCCTCTATAGGAAGTATCATAGCTACCGCTACATTAGATGCAGGATTTAAAATCGTTATAAAAAGGGAAAATCCTACAATTATAGATAGAGTGTTACTATTTAATAACCTCCTAAGCATTTGTACACTTCTATTCTTTTATTCAAATTAATATCTTAGAAGAGGTTTAATAAACTTACTGTAAGCAATTTTCAGCATCTGAAAAAAGAGAAATTTGTTGGACGATGCATAAATACCCCTGATTCTGTTCGGAAGCCTTTAGGATCTTCCTGGCAACATTCATCTAAGCACTTTACCCAGTTCATATGAACTCTACTTAAGCTTGCTCCACAATGTTTGGTCGTTTCATCGTATCCCAATTTCTTCTCAGCAATTTACTTCTAGAAATGTTACCACTCTATTTATCGCATCATTGTTTACGAAAATGGGGCGTTCGTTTCTGTTCCAAGAGCCATATTCTCATATGGTGGATTTGCATCCACATCGTTTTTTTTGGAGTCAGGAGGTTCCTCAGCAATAAGCCGAAAGTTGCCCTTTTGCTTCGTCCATCTAGAAATTATGATCATTGCAGATAAATGTAACTGTTAAAGTGTCCATTAACAATGTGAAATTTAAATTACATTTAGGTTTTTTCCTATTTTTTCCATGGTTTCTAAAATAAAATCGATTTCCTCTTCAGTATGGGTTGCCATAACACAACATCTTAATCTTCCTTTGTCTCTAGGAACTGCAGGAAATACTATTGGTGGAACTAAAATTCCTTCCTTTTTCATTTGCTTCGCAAAACGAAATGTTTTAACATCATCCCCAATTACAACGGGAACAATTGGTGTATCCCTGCTCTTTAATGTGTCATAACCTATTTCCTTAACACCATTAATGAACTTAGTATAATTTTTCTGTAGGGTTCTTATACGTTCTTTATCTGTTTCAATAATTTCAAATGCTTTAAGAGCAACTGCTGTTGAAACTGGTGGAAGAGCTGCACTAAAAATAAACGCATTGGAAGTGAATTTCAAGTAAGTAATCACATCCTTCTTCGCAGCAATATACCCCCCAATTGATGGAATTGCTTTGCTTAAAGTTCCCATGTAGATATCAACCTCTCCAGGTTCAAGATTAAAATAGTCATCAACTCCTCTTCCATTTGGCCCCACTGTTCCAATTGAATGAGCTTCATCTACCATTGTAAAAGAATCATATTGTTTTGCTATTTCAATAATCTCGGGCACTGGAGCTATGTCTCCATCCATACTATAAACTCCATCAACAATAACGATCACACGTTTATAGTTTTCCCTATTCTCTTCTAGAACCCTCGATAGATCATTCATATCGTTATGATTGAACCTTTTCCAATCTGCTTTTGAAAGAATACAACCATCATAAATACTTTGATGATCATATTTGTCAATTACAACTAAATCATCTTTTCCAAATAAGGTTGATATTACTGTCATATTTGTTACGTAACCACTGCTTAGAACTAAAGCATCTTCAGTTCTCTTAAAACTAGCAATTTTTTTCTCTAGTGAGCGATGTAAATCTGTAGTTCCTGTTAATAATCTAACTCCTCCTGCTCCAGTACCATATTTCTCTAAAGCTTCACGACCTGCTTGAATTATATCTGGGTGGGTTATGAGTCCTAAGTAACTATATGAACCTAGCATTAAATATTCTTGACCATCGATTAGAACTTTGCTAGAAGCAGCACTTTGGATTGGTAGCATATATGTGTTTAATCCAATTCTGCTCATGTTCTTCACCCTCTTCAGTAAACCCTTAATTCTATGATTATCAGTAATATCTGTAATTTTACTCACCTCAGAAATGTCTAAATCTCAAGCAGTCTACTCTAAAACCAAACATGTTATTAATAAAACTTCACATGCAAACTAGTCCCATTTATTGATTTAAGGTTTCAAACCATAGTTTTCAAAAAATAATTTTGTGGAGCTTAAATAGGTTTGATAGACTGAGATTGATGAAAGTAATATGTCTAGCTTTTGGGGATATACGAAAGAATCTAAGGATATTGCAAAGAAAACTATCGAACAGCATTTACATAATATTACTACAAAAGAGGGTCAGATTACTGTAGAAGAATTGATTAAACTGCTATGGAATGATTATCATCTTTTTGAGCACTATCTTAAAATCAACCTAAGATTGGAGGAGCTTGAAGATGAAGCCAAAATAGTTATTGATTCAGAAAAAAATCTTCGACCTGCAAAAATGACTATCTTAGAAGCTGGTCAGATAAAAGAAATAAATGTTTGGGATTTTTATCATAAAAAAGAACAAGCTGAAAATAACAAAGAAATAATTGAAAGATATAAGAACATTAACTATCTTACTTGAACTAATATTTAATCGAAAAATATAAAGAGGAGGGGGATTAGAAAACACCAGTTTAGATTTTTCTATAAAATGGGCCAG
>DXJF01000108.1 GCA_019057375.1 Candidatus Heimdallarchaeota archaeon | reverse complement strand
CATTTGCTGCATAGTTTTCCTGATTTAGATTCTTAAAATTTTGAATGTTCTTTTCTTCTCTAGAAAGAGCTTTGGTTACTTTTACACCTGAGATTGTTTCCTGTAAATTTGCAGTTACTTGAGCAATTGCAACTCTAGTTCTTCTATATGCAGCTCTTACACGTTTCTGGAAGAAGAATGCCATCATTATAAGGATCGGGATTACAGTAATTGTCAAAAGAGTCATATTCACATCAAGAATGAACATCAGAACAAGAATCCAGACTAAACTAATGAAATCTGCAAAAATGTCTATGATACCAGTCGTTAATAACTCTCCTAGGGCATCTACATCATTCGTTAGTTTGGAAATTGTTCGACCAGATTCTGTCTCAGTAAAATAATCAAAAGAAAGATATTGCAGTTTTGTAAATAAATCATTTCGAATACGATAAATCATCTTTTGTCCTAGCTTAGCAAAGAAGATTGTTCTAACTAATATTAAAATGAAGTTAACAACAATGAACAATAGATACATCGCTCCCATAATTAAAAGAGAATTAGTTATCTCATTATTAGAAGTAGGAATCATAAAACTAATACTTCTTGTTAATATACCAATATTTGAGGAACTATAATTTGAAACATATGTGTTTCTGAAACCAGATAGTATGAATTCCAAAGAACTAGCATCTGTATAGGGTTTAATGAAGTAATCAATAATTTGTTGCATTAGGATGGGGATAGTAGTAGTGAATAGAGAAAACAAAACCACGATAGCTAGAACAGAAATTGCTTCTGATTTATAATAACTAAAAACACCCAGAATTTTTTTAAACAAAGTCCAATCGGAATATTTTTTGTCCCGTTTTTCTTCTTCTCTCGTCATGTAGCGCATTATATGACCCATTATTCGTTACCCCCTTGAATTCTGTCTTTCTGACTATGTTGATCAATTACACCATAACTCTGTTCAAGGGTTTGGTAAATTTCTTGATAAAGTCCTTTTGAATTTATTAGTTTAGAATGTGAACCATCTTGAACAATCTTTCCTGCATCGAA
The DNA here is from genome assembly GCA_019057375.1 of Candidatus Heimdallarchaeota archaeon. Classification (GTDB taxonomy): domain Archaea; phylum Asgardarchaeota; class Heimdallarchaeia; order Heimdallarchaeales; family Heimdallarchaeaceae; genus UBA460. The sequence continues at coordinate 4,285 of DXJF01000108.1, read as the reverse complement.
AACCAAAATCCTATCTGCATAATGAACAGATGAAATTCTCTGAGAAATGATAATTGTAGTTCTCCCTTCACTTAAAATATTCAAAGCTTCTTGTATTTGAGCTTCAGTTTCAGCATCAACTGATGCAGTAGAATCATCAAAAACAAGAATTGAGGGGTCAGTTAGAAGGGTTCTAGCAATTGAAAGTCTTTGTTTTTGACCTCCAGATAGAGTTATCCCACGGTCACCAACTTTAGTATCATACGCGTCAGGTAATCCTGATATGAAATCATGTATTTTTGCTATTTTGCTAACTGCTATAATTTCTTCATCTTTAGAATCAGGTTTTCCAAAAGCAATGTTTTCCTTGATAGTTGCATTGAAAAGATATGTTTCCTGAAGAACTAAACCTACTTGCCTTCTCATTTTCTTCAGTTTATATTGTTTGATGTTTTTACGATCAATTAGTACTTCACCTTTATTTGGGTCATAAAATCGAGATAATAAATTAACAAAGCTACTTTTACCACTTCCAGTACCTCCTAGAATTACTATTTTTTGACCAGCAGGTATTGAAATATCAATATCATCTAAGATCAATCTTCCCTCTTCATATTCAAAGCTTACACTCTGGTAGGATATTTCGCCCTTGAACTTTGGTGGTTCTATAGCTTTTGGATCTTCTTGTACTTCTCGCTTTGCTTCAATTAATTCAATAATCCTATCTCCACTAGCTAAAGCTCTTTGAAGAATTCCTACTAACCAGGTGAGTTGTCTTGTTGGTCCAGGAAGAAGAGCAAGATATGATAGAAATGCAATGAAATCTCCCAACATAAGCTCTTGTCTAGTAACCGCTATCCCCCCTATAGCAATTACTAAAGTTAATCCAACCCCTATTAATAATGTCATTGTTGAAAAATAAATTGCTCTATAAATTTGTGTTTTAATTCTTAAATCTCTGTAAACAACATTAGATTCATCAAATTTAGTAATTTCAGTTTCTTCTTGAGCAAAACCTCTTACAACATGCGCGCCAGTTACATTTTCTTGTAATATTGATGTTACGTCTCCAAATTGTCTTCTAGCAAGGTAGAAAAGAGGACGAACTTTAGTGCTAAACCAGTAAACTAACCATATGAAACCTGGAAACAATGCAACTAGAATCAACCCTAGTTTCCAGCTCATGACTAGCATTGCAACATAAGCACCAATAAAGAAAATTAAACCATTCATTACTAATCTCAAAGTAAAACTAATCAAACTTTGAATTGCATTAAGATCTGTTGTGACTCTTGTCATTATCTGACCAGTATTCTCATCATCGTAAAATTCTAAACTCAGCTGTTGAAGAATTTTGTAGATATCATTACGGAGTTCAAAGATAACTTGTTGAGCATATTTAGCTGAATAGAACCGTGAGAAGTAAGTCATAATTCCACCAAAAATAGCAATACTCAATAAACTTAAGCCAATTAACCAGACAAGATTAATCTTTTCATTTGGAATGGCATTATTGATTAATTCCCTAATAAGCAAGGGTGAAATTAAACCTATAATTGATGCTAAAAACGAAACAACAGTAATAAAAATTAGAAATCCCTTTCTGTTTGAAATATATGGCCAGATAATCTTGAAGATTTCTTTAATAGAATTGGTTCTTTTTCGTTTTTCTAGCCATGACATCTGGTTCAAGTTTTCGTTTTAACGATTTAAGAATTGCGTTATTATATGAAAAAATGCTCTTATTAACTTTCGATAAAAACAGTTATAAATGTCATTTGAACTATTCTCGTAGAATGTATTTCTGGTGGAAATAGATTGATAAATAGTAAACTAATATGTTTGACGATAATCCTTACATTCATGATAGCTCCAGCAACAAGTCATCCGGTGATACCTGTACAAGGAGTTTTTGAATTCACTGAATCATGGGACTACAAGGGGATAATTAACAGACAAAATCACCGTATTAGATATAGTCCTATTTATGGACCTGGTTCAAATATGCTAAGAACATTCATCTTTTGCTTAGATGACGTTACTGATAATGATACAGACATTGATACTATTGTTGCCTTACATGGAATAAACACACTTCGTAATGCACCACAGTATTCTTTAATATTTGAAACGACAAGTTTAGGTGGAGAATATGGTTTCAATGTAAGTTCTGAGGCAGGAATGGAATGGGTTGATGTCGAATATGATTCAGATATGATTAATGCAAGTTCAAGTTCTTATGATCCAGCAATAGAGGAAATTTATAATGCTGTTAGGCTTTCAACAATATATTCATTACCAGAATTATATGATAATCCTATTTTTCCTGTTAATCTTGCCTTTCCAGTTCATATTGCTAATTTTGTCACCCAAACTGGAATAGTAGGGCATTGGAGACAAATAAACAAAGATCAGACTGTTATAAATGGTAATTTTACCACCTTTGGAGCAGATAATCCAATCTTTACTGGACCTGTAAATGAGACTGATCCGACAAATTATGCTTATCCTGAAGATCAATGGTGGCCACAATTTAATGTCACGGTTGCTCAAAATGTAGCAAGAACTTCTCGTCCTCGAACACATAGTCTTCAGGTTAATTTTCCATTCACAACAATCGTTGCATCTTTTGCACTTGTTCTTGTGATATTTACATTTGTTAAGAAAAGCAGGAGGCAAATAAGATGAGAAAAATAACTCTATTCATAGTAACTCTAATGGTTACCTCTTTATTCTTGATATCATTCAATAATTCAATAAGCGTTACTGCTCAAGAAAATGAAGATGATGATTGGGATTTTACAGGTACAATGAGAATTAGTAGTGATCAAGTGAGACGGTTAGTATTTGATCCAGTTGCAAATGGATATAATGAAACATACGGTGATTATGAAACACCTCCGCTTTATATGGATATCATGGGTTATGATACAGATGCTGATGAAGAAATGGATATATATTTTGGATTTTATGGTCTCAACCTTTTTGATTTAACTCATATAAACTATACAACTATGAACAATTTATTAAGAGTGGTAGTGTTTGCTCAGTGGAGCTTAAGGATACCTGAAAGTTCTCCTTTGAGTTGGGAAGTTCTCTATTATCCAGATCCGTTTTACGTTTCTCTTACTGGTCTTATTCATAGAATTCCAATTTACTATGTGAATCTCACAAAAGCTGAAGGTGTTAATCTTCAGTTCAAAATTGAACTTGGACTGAATTATACGATAGGTAATTTTACTACATTTGGTGCAAATAATCCAATAGTTCCATCGATGCCATCGTTTCCTGGGTATAATGTTTCTGTACCAGTATTTACAGCTAATTTACCAATTGGCGAAATTGTAGTAACACCTTTCTTCTCGGATCCTCTAACTTATGTGACAATTGTAACAATATTATTCTTCTTGGGTTATTATGTTAAGAAGAGGGGAAAAAGAACGGAATAAACTCAGTTCTTGATTCCCAAACATTTTTATCTTTCTTTCTAATACATCTTAATGAATTGAGTTGATTGAATTATCATATTTTGCTTCAATATTGTTAGTCTCAATTTTTAGCTTAATGATAGCAATTTTCATAGTTATTCCAAACATCTTCAAAATTAAACAATATGTTTGGCTAAGCGTGAAAATATCATTCATAGTAATTTGTGCGATTCTGGTTATCTTATTTGTTGAGACAAAAATAGACGCATATTACTTTCTAGGAAGCTTCTTAGGTGTTGGATTTCTGATTAAGGGAATATTAATGTCTAATCGATTAAGCTTTGCTGCATTCCTAGTAAGTTTTATGTCCTTTTCGTTTGTATTTTTGTCTATAGGCAATGTAATTTTATTTGTTTTCAGTCTTTGCTTTTCCTATCTCTTCATAATTGGTATAACTGCCTTTAATTTGTATGACTCTAAAAATAGAGAACCAATTATGGAAGGTAGTAAAAGATTTCAAACTATAAGTTTTATAACTTTACTTACTTTCCCAGTGATTACAGTATACATACTTTATTTCCTATCAGAGAATCAAGTGATATGGATTGAGAAAACATCATTCTTCAATTTGTTCTACAAGAACAGAGATGCAATTACTTTTCTGATTGTAGGAATTATCTTTTTGCTAATAGTAACATTTGTGTTCGTATTAGATTTACAAGCTCAAAATAAGAAAAGGATGGATGAACCATGGTATTCTTAAGTTATCTAATTGCCCTGAGTCTCATTTGTTTCTGTTTATAAAAATAAAATTAGATGTGGTTCGTGCGGAACGATATTTGATAAAACTTAGTGAACATTAAATAATGAACATAAAT
>DXJF01000003.1 GCA_019057375.1 Candidatus Heimdallarchaeota archaeon | reverse complement strand
TGGAAACTTTATTTGATGACTTTATCTCCAAAATCAAAGAAATGAAAGCTGAAGACTTTTCATTACTCAAAGTTCCAACTGTTATTGAAACAACTCCTTGTTTTTCTATTCTGGATGAATCTTTCGATAAGAATTCAAAAATTCTAATAGTTGTAGACGAAGAAGGCAAATATTATGGGTTAATATCTCCAAAAGACTTTATAGTACTATTTGCGACATTACATACAGATATTACAAATGTTCTTTCAAAAGCAAAGACTTTTTCCTGCACTACAGCTAGAGATTTGGCCAATCAAAACTTGCCTATTATCTTAGATGATGATAAAATCTCCCGTGTTACTGAATGTATGATTAAATATGAATCTACTGTCTTACCAAGAGCTAAGACAAAAGATGATCCTGTTGATGGTTTAATCTCAATAAATGATATAATTCTTGCTGTACGAAACATCTGGAAGGAAACTAGTAATGATTCTAAACTGCTCGTTCTAGACCTCGAGCGTGAGGAAGATGAGTGAGCAAGTTCTTCGCATACTGTTGTTTATAGGAATCGGACTTCTTAGTGCACGAATTTTAGGAGAAATATTTGAAAGGTTAAAACTTTCATCCATTCTGGGAGAACTACTTGCTGGAGTTCTCATTGGTGGTCCAATATTTAGATTATTTGGCGATAAGGGCAGTGAAATATTAGCCAATTTCATGGACGCTGAGATTTTAGAACAATTTTCGCAAATTGGCATTCTTCTTTTATTATTTATTGTTGGTTTGGAGATAAACATCGGAGATTTAAGGAAAATTGGAAAAAATAGTTTATTCATTTCACTTATAGAAGTTTCCGCAGCATTAGTTGGAGGAATATTAACAGGTTATTTCATCATTAAGAAAGATATTCTTTTTGCAATTTTCTTCGGTACTCTTTTCACAGCTACTAGTATAGGTGTAACAGTTAGAACTTTAGGTTCCTTAGGTAAATTAGGGTCAAAAGAAGGGCAGACTACGCTTTCTGTTGCTGTGTTTGATGATTTTATTGCCTTAATCCTTGTATTAGTTCTTTCTGGTGCTCTTTTTGCACCGGAAGGAGGGAACTGGATTTTTACTATATTAAAAGATCTGGGATATTTAGCACTGTTTATAATTTTTATTATGTTCATCTTACCGAGAATTCTAAACTTTCTTGAAAACAATTACAATATTTTCTCTTCTGCAAAAACGCCTTATTTTGCCTTAGGAATAATTTTTAGTCTATTAGTTTTAATCAATTATTTTGCAGAAGAGCTTCATTTCTCTGGAGTTGTTATGGCGTTTCTTATGGGCTTATCTTTGCAGCAAAATAAGTTAATTATAGGAGAAATCAAAGAACCCATAGTCAAATTCGGAGAAGGAATATTCATTCCGTTGTTCTTCTTTTCAGTAGGAAGCAATTTTGATTTTAGTTCTGGATCAATCTCTTTTATTTTGGTACTAGTTATTCTTCTAGCAATACTTTCTAAAGGAATTGGGACTTTTGCAGGTTCAAGAATCATGGGCTTTAGCAATAGATCTGCAGTAAAAATTGCTGTAGGAACGTCTCCAAGAGCTGAAATTGTACTTGTAATAGCAGGAATTGGTGTTCAACATGGTATATTTGACTCAAATATTTACACTATGGCAATTATGCTTGTTTTTGTGACAGTCATTATGACCCCACTACTTCTTAAACTTGCTTTTCGCGATAAAAGGAAGGTAGAGCCTGAATTATCTTTGCTAGGAGAAGAAAAAAATAAATCTGAAACAATTATAAAACATGAAGACTAAAAGAGAGACTAAAAAGGACACTTTAATGAGCTTTACATATGGATATTCAGGCAAAAGGTTTGATTATTCTTGAAATAGGCTCAATATTGAGGTTAGGTTTTTTAGTCCTTTTCTATTTAGAAAACTTAAAATTCCACTTGTATTAGGTCAAATTATACCTGCTTGTTTTTGAAAAATTCGCGATATAACTTTCTTTTTAGATCCCTTTTATTTTTACCCATGAAATTAATTAAGAAGTTGTTAATTTTCGAGAAATTTTTTGTCTTGATAAATTCTTTTTCAATTGCCAATTTAACTAATTCTCTTCCTTTTTCTGTTCTTGCAATAATTATATTTGCAGATATGTGAGATGCTCCTATTGAAACATCACTAAAATAACCTGTATAATCAGGACAAATTGTACTGCAATTAGGCTTAGTTTTACATCTTAAAATTCTGCTGGAAGAGATACTTACTTCCTTACCATCTTTTGTAATAAAGATATATCTTTCAATGTCTTGAGGATTAATTCGCCATATCCTTCTTTCTCTTCTTCGAATCACTTTCAGTTCTGATAAACTTTCTGTAACTCCTTTGGCTTTCAGAAAGAATTCCACATCATCTCTATAGGGAATACCACTCCCACAAAACAATGTTAATACTAAATTGATCTTTTTAACAAGTTTCTCATATTGAGTGTCAAGAAACATTTTCTTAATCACATATGCTTGACAAGGTAATGTGGTAATTGCTATTCTATCAATATCTTGGTTATTCGCAATTTCATCAAGTCTATCTAAAGAAAGAGTAGGTAAATATTTACTTCCTCCTAATTGAAGTAATTCTTCTGGATTTGCAATTAATTTCCCTCTAGGATTTTGTTTGTTTTCAGTAAATTCTGGAATAAGAACAGCATCGACTACATTTTCTGATAAAGCTGTATACAATAGACTTGTAGTAATTCCACCTGCCATAGTTCTATTTCTCGTTTTTCTAGAACTAGAGGAACCATTCCAGATCTCTATAAAACGACCTAAGGGAACATCAGCTATTTTTGAATGAAAATCTTTAATTTGGTCATTTTTCTCAACATCAATCATTTGTTTGGAATATCTTACTTCTTGATTTTGAGAGCATAATTCCAAGCAATTTCCACAATGAATACAGTTATCTTTAACTAATATTTGAGGATCTAAATATTCAATCGCATCTACAGGACAACTGTGAATGCAAGCTCCACAAAAATTACAATATCGTGAATCATAAATCTGCTGAACAGTATTATTCTTATTTTCAAAAATGGACAAGGACTTTTCAATGTCATTTAGAGTCAATGTATATCCTCTCAGAGATAACTTAACTTATTTCACAACAATATAAATATAGTCCCCAAGCATAGAAATATATGCGTTATATTACTTGAAAAAGGAGAGAAAAGCCGAATGAGTGAAATTAGATCATCTATTCTTGTGATTAGTTCTTGTGGAAAACTCAAAGCTGTTTCTCATCCTAATCAACCAACTTGTTCTAATTTGAGTAATCACCAACAGAGAGAAACTGCTAAAAAGAATTTTCAGAATTTGAGCTTAGAGGCAGGAAATCTCTATACTGGAGAACAAGCTAAGTTTGTTCGTAAGTCAATTGAAGTATTAAGACTTATTAGTTCAGTTGAACACCTAATCTTATCTGCTGGTTTTGGATTAGTTGATGAAAAAGAGCTGCTTCCTCCTTATGATTGTTCCTTTACAAATAAAACAAAGAAAGATATTCAAGTCATGGCTAGAAATTTATCTATACCAGATGAAGTTAAGAGAATTGCTGAAGAAAAATATGAACTTGTTTATCTTGCTTTAGGGAAGAATTATCTAACAGCTGTTGAGGATGTAAATGTTTTTTCAGCAAGCTCTAGATTGGTTGTACATTTCAATACTCAATTAGAAACAGATGCTAAAAACATCCTTTCAATTAACCAGAAACTCTTTGTTGGTAGAAAACATAATCACCAGATTTTCAAAGCTCCAATAGGTGGATATATTCGTGCTAAAGGTTCGTTATTATTGAATTATGCACTAGATTTAAAAGAAGAAAATAAAAATCTTAAAAATTTAACTTTTCAAGAATGGTGGGATCATAAGAAATCTATCCTCTGAGTTGTTTTTTTGGGCTTTTATATTGAATTCTCTTTTTATTTAAGATGGGTTAATGGCTTCTACAAGTGAAATTTCTCTTGTTATAAAGAATATTAAAAGGGTTCTTACAGATGAAGAAATCAAAGAAGTAGCTTCTTCATGTAAGGGATTGAGATCTATTAATACTAAAGAAAAAGAAACAAGGGAAAATTATGTAGCAAACTACAAAGAGTTCTATGGAGTTTATAAAAGAACCATCAAAGCAGTAGAAAATCTGACAGATGATCTCAAAGATAGTTTCCCAGGTACTAAAACACAAGTAAGGGAATTAGTTATTCTGGGTCTTAGAACCAAGCAACAGGATTTAGGCGTTACAAGATATTTGCTAAATCCTGTGAAATATTCCTTCATAAAAACAATTATTAATTGGATAAATAACCCTTCAGCTCTAAAAACTAAATCTACATATCAACCACGAACAAAGGCAAAAAAGGACACAGAAAATAAGAAGAAAGATTCTACTACTAAATCTGGGAATCAGTCTGAGACTAAACTTATTCCACAACCAAAAACAAAACCCAAACCAAAAATTATTGCTGAAAAACCTGAAATGAATGTTGTAATTGTTGATAAAAAAGCTCTCAAAGATACCCAAAAAATTAGTTTTAATATAGAAAATAATTCAAACTTTCCGTTACAAAATCTTGAAATAAGAATTTATGATGAAAAGGATGATTCCATACATGTTAGCTCTGTTTCAGGAGATTTAATTGAAGTTGCTAATGGTATAATATACATCCGTTTCATTCCTGCTTCAATGACTGAGGAATCTTATACAGCTAAGTTTGTTTTTACTGTATCTGAAGTAGAAAATATCCGAGATGGACTAACTTTTTCAATAAAACAAGATTATCCAGCTAAGACTAAAGTCGTTACTACTATTTTTGATTTTTAGACATCTTTATTCTTTATTTAAATCAGTTGGATTAGGAAATAAGTTTAAAAAAGAGTAATATTCAAAACTCTTAATGAGTTCAAAGTTTGAGGAATTTTCTACTGTTTTAAATGTTCAGGTTGGAGAAGGTGGTTTAGATATTCTCCGTGTTCTTTATTATGAACCAGAAGGAGAAATCAAGGATACATTAGTATTATTACCTGGTTTTGGTAGTCTACCAAGTGCTTGGGATGATGTTTTACTTGAGATGATGAAAAATCACAGAGTCTATGTCATAGAAACAAGGGAAAAACATACAGCTCAATTAAGAAAGAAACCTGATTTTAGCGCAGAGCGTTTTGCTCGAGACATTGCTGAAGTCATTGATTATTTATTGTTAGAAGATTATCTTATGATTGCTTCTAGTTATGGAGCTGGTTTCACTTTACTTGCTATGAGTATGGGTATTCTTTCTCCTAGAACAGTTTATATGGTTGGACCAGTTCTACGTATAGAGGTTCCAGGTTACACATGGCCATTTGTATACATCACCATTCCCCTTGTTTGGAATTTCTTTGTCAAACCTGCAGCAAAATTTGTGATTAAATATATCTATCTTGATAGAAGTCAGAAGGATCAAGCTAAGAAATATTGGGGGTATTTTGACAGCTACAATGCTAGTAGAGTTCGTAAAACCATGTTAACACAAAGAAAGTTCAGAATAACAGATGAACAATTAGCTAAAGTTGAAAACAAGTGTATTTTCATAGCTGCAGAAAAAGACAAAGCTCATGCTTCAGAAATTACTCTAAATATTCACAAAGCTATAAAAGATTCTGAATATTATGATTTAGAAACCAATATCGCTGCTCATAGTTTTCCTTTAGTAGAGCTGATTAGAAAAATTGAGAACTAATAGTTTGGGCGTTCCTAAATACTACTGTAAGATTTCTGCAAAGTAAGAGGAATGAAGAAAAAGTTGTTTCATTAGATTGAGGTATTAAATCGGGGATAGACTGGTTTCTAAATGAATGTTTAAATAGATATTTAGAGTAATGAATTATTAGAATTTCAGAGTGTTACTATCATATATATGTTGAGACCACTTGATATAAGATGAGATAAGGAGACTAATAGATGTTTGCTCCGTTTAGCATACGACATGAAAAAACGTTCAACGACCCCTTTATTGTAAGTCTTCTCGATTCTGTAGAGCAAGAAAAATACTCGCTGAATAGCTTTGCAAAAGCATGTATTGATCATTCTACCACAAATTTTGTTAATGCTGATTTGCTCGATTTATCTATTGATGCAGCAATTTGTACACGTGATTTTAGGTCTCTACTAAAACTCACAGAAGCTTTGGCTAGACCTGAATATTACCTTTTCAGAGCTTACGCTTATTCAAGACTCCATATGACAAATAAAATTGTTAGTCTGAAATTACAGTTTCAACAGAAGTATAGCGAAGCGTTAGAAACTCCCAGAAATGCATTTATTACAGCTAGTTTAGAATTTTTACTTCTTTATGGTGAACAAAATTACCCAATGGCATTAACTACGGTTGATGAAATTGATCATCACATTGCTACTTATGCTGATGAATTTGAAGGAAAACTTGCAACCTGTCTAATATTCACACTAGCAGCTCAAGGTTTTCTACTAGTAAGTGATTTTGATAAGGTAGAATATTTAGCTAGAAGAGTTCTTCAAAATGCAGTGAAACAAAGAGATCCTTATTTCCAATCTGTTGCATTAAACCTGATTACAACTGTTTTCATTAACAAAGGTGAATTTAAGAAGGCTCAGAAGATGCTCAATGCTGCAATTATCCCTACTGAAGAAACAGGTTTAGCAGCTGATAGAGCAAGTCTATTGAATAATTCCGCTAAATTAGAGTTAGCAAGAGGAGATTTTGAAAGATCCATTCGATTACTCAGACAAATTCACAAACTTGTTTCCAAGAATCCCCGAGCAAAAGCTGTAAGTGCAACAAATATCGCTGAATTATGTCTGCTTTTAGAGAGATATGAAGAAGCAAAAGAAATGCTTGATGTTGCTTTAAAACTTGAAGAAGAAATGGAATTAAATCTTATTCAACCTTATCTATTATCTGCTTGGATTGCAATTGAAAGAGATAATTTTGAACTAGCGGAAACATCAATAAATTTATGCAAACAGAAGCTTGAAGAGGTCGGAGAAATACGTGTAAAACCGAATATTTACTACTTTGAAGGTCTTTTATTTAAGAAAAAAGGAATGATAGATGAAGCAATACAATCATTTGAGATCTCAAATAAAGCAGCATCGGATTTAGATAACATTGAATTTCTTATTAAGGCTCAGTTTGAATTAGCTGAACTACATCTTGATAGATTTAATGACAACAATGAACTAAATGATTATTCATCAGTTCTTAGTTATCTAAACAATCTCACATATCTATCAGAAGAACAATTTATTCCTAGACTAATGTGTGATATTCAAATCCTGAAAGGATTATTACTGATACATGGAAACAAACCAGAAAAAGCGATAGAAGCAATATCTGAAGCAAATGAGCTAGCTAAGAAGTTTAATTATCCTAAAGTACAGAGAGAAGCTCAAACCTTGTTAAGAGAAATTGATAAAGATCAGAAAATAGAAAAATTTGCTTCAATTTTAGAGGATAAGGGCTTTCAACAATCTGATAGAATGTCTGAAACACTAAAGAAATATCAAGGATTTAAATTTGTTAAAGCACCTAAAGTTGTAGGTTCAAAACTCTATGGAATTGCTCTTGTAGATTCAGATTCAGCTGTTATGAAATATCGTTTTACAACAAAACATGAATACCAAACTGAAGCATCTTTGGTTCCGATGCTAGTTGCAGCAATTAATATTTTCTCCCAAAGTGTTCTTGAGGAAGATCTAGTTTTAAGTGAAGTCACACAACAAGGTCGAGACCTTCTTATCGATATGATTGGAGAATATATCATAATAGCAATAACAGAGAAGATCACTTTCAATCTTAAAAATCAGTTTGAGAAATATGTTGGTACATTAAAACAATTTATTCCTAAAATAGAACCTCTTGGTTCAAAAGCTGCTCATCAAGAAGTTTTAGATCGAATAACAAATGTTTATTTCCTTCAAGAAGGTATTCTTCAAGAAAGAACTAAAGAACAAAAAGTAGATTTAGAATCCAGTTTGAAAGAACTCGGAGATGTTATTGAACAAGTAGAAGTAGACTTACGAGATCTTCTAGAACGTGCTGATATTGCTACAGAATTGGAAATAATTGAACAAGTAGATAAAGAATTGAAACGAATAGACAACCTGATTCGAGCAAGAGATCCAAAACTCTTGGCATATATAGAAACATATGGTATTCCAATAGCGAGAGATTTTGATGATACACTCGACCTTTTTGAAACAGAAACTGTGAATTTAGAAGCTGAAGAAGTTCAGCTTGATGCAAAAGAAGTTGCAATGGACGGATTCGAGCATGAATTTTCTCTAAAACAAGAAGATTTAGCTGAAATAGGCGTTCCTCTAGAAGATTTAGACCACGGTAGTAATCTAGACAAAGAACTCAAGGAAATTGAGGATGATTTAGAAGATATAGAAGAAGGGAAAATAGACTCCTCAAGAGAAGTTGTGCTAGACTCAGAAGAAGTCGTCATAGAAACTATAGATTTAGATATGAAAGCAGAGTCATTTGGCATTCCTCAACCTCCTAAAAAAGATGAAGAGGAAATAGAAGAAGAACCTCTAGAAGAAATTATCGCTGCAGATGATTTTGATGAGATTCCTGAACCAGATGAAATCGCGGAGGAAGAAGAGGTTTCTGATGAAACAAACGATATTAGAATAAAAGAAGTTGAAGAATCTAGTGAGTTACAATCAACTGATGAATCAACTCCGAAAGAGGAAATTATAGAGTTAGAACCTGCTGAAACGCTAGATGTTGATGAAATGGAAGAGACTGAAGTTGACGAAATACAACTAGATGCAGAAGAAGTTATTTTAGAAGCAGACGAAGTTACTTTTGGGTTTGAAGCTGAGGATATTGTCTCAGAAAGCGATGAAGAATCAACAGATGAATCTGAAGAATCAGATGAAGAAGATTGATTTGAGTAAAATCAACAGAAATATCTAAATTTTTTCTCGAGTTTTTAAACAATTTTGATTATAATAGTTTGCTAGTAACATTTAGCAGGAAATCTATCTATGTGGAAACTTTCTATTGTAGAGTACGACAACTTTATTGATCCAAATACTGGGAAAAGTAAAGCTGAAGAGGGAGAAAGCTTTGAGATGAATTCCATTGAAGAATTAGCAGATTTTTTGCTGAACATAAAGAAGGATTTCAATAAAAATCCAGAGTTCTTTTGTCGTGCGTGTGGTTTCTGGACAAGTTATCAGCTGATTCTGGAAGATAATAATCAAAGTATTGTAAGTATTAGAAATATTTTCGAACTGTTTTTGGACAATAAAGAGCTGGTGTGGGACAAAGTGAACATTTCTTTAAAACAGATAGAAAAAATACTAGCAAATGGAATTACTTAAGGCATTAGGATGGAAAAAACAGAATTTTCAAGAGAATAATGGGTGAGGAGTAAAATATATATACCTAACTTAGAAGACTAGCTCAAATCAATAAAGAGGAATAAAAAATGAGTGACAAATGGATATGCACACTTTGTGGTTATGTTTATGATCCAGACCTTGGAGACCCTGATGCAGGAATCAATCCTGGAACAAAATGGGAAGATGTGCCAGATGATTGGGTCTGCCCTGAATGTGGTGCTGACAAATCTGATTTTGAAGTTTATGAGGATTAAAAAACTTCCTCCCTTCCTTTTGGTTTATTTTTATCTTTTTCTTTTTCCTTTCCTTACAAAGGTAACAGTTGTTAACCCAACTATCATTATTAGAAGAATTGTGAAATTTGTAGTTGTTGTAGGTGTAGTTGTTATTTCTATCAATTCATAATCTGCATGTTCCATATATTTTCTAGCTAGAGTCAAATTATATTCATACGGCTGTATTGCATCATTGAACCCTACACATACTGGTGGCATCGGAGTTATTCCTGGACTTCCTAAGCCATCAAGAATTTCATCAACTATTATTTGTCTAGGTATAGCATGACTTATAGCCTTTCTAATGTTCTTTGCTGCTTCTTCTGTTCCTAGTGGAGTTAACTCTCCTGTTCCTATAACTGGGTGTCTCATGTTTATAGCTATCTCTTGGTGAGCTAGATCAATCACAGTTCTAGCTTCTATTCCAACTGTATCAAAATCCTCGAAGGAGAGATAGTACTGAGAATCGACTATATCTATATTTCCTGCAATTAACCCCGCTATAGCAGTTAATGCACCACTAACAAACTCAAAGTATAACTCATCCAACAGAGGTTGATTAGCACCTGAAACTATATTGTCATCCCAATAAGGATTAGGAATCATTTTTGCTGTACTATTAACTACTCCAAACGTATCTAACATAAAAGGACCACATGACTTAACTAAGGAATCTTGAACATTACCTGTCAGAGGTGCTTCAATAAAAATACTATAATCATATGTTGTAATTAGAGGTTCAATCTCACTTTTGTCGATAATTTCGAATGACATCATATCTGGTGCGAATGGGTGTAGAGCAGTGAAATTGAAGTTGATAGTATGTGGATCTACTACTTGTATTGAATTATTATTTGCAAACCAAGTATTTACTTTAGAATATCTACTTGAACCAACAGCAGGAGTTAAGTGTAATTCATAAGTGTAAGCAATATCTTCCGCTAAAACTGGACTTCCATCACTAAACTTAGCATTTGGATCTATATTAACTGTAAAATTCAAACCATCAGAGCTAATTTCATAATCCGTTGCTAAGTATGCTTCCCATTCACGACTAATTTGATTTCTTCGAAATAGAGATCCATAAACTGATTGCATCCATAAGCTATCATAATATGATTCCAAACCAAATGGATTCCATTCTCTGAGGTCTGCAGCCATTGCAAATCTAATTACATGATCTGCTGGGTCATCCCATTTTTCTGAATGAAAACCTGATGTAGATAATAAGAGAGTATTCACTCCAACAATACCCTCTTTAAAACCAAACAAAGACTTGGGATAAATCAAAGTTATTGAGGGTAAATCTTCATAGAGAATGTTTTGCATCTCGTATAACATCTCATTTTGTAAAGTTTGATTATGAGTAGAAAGATATCGAAATAATTTGTCATCATAATCTGGATTCTGGTATTGATAGAAGTTATCTCCATTTGGTACTAGACTTGGTATGTCATATAAACCGGTAGGATCCCAATCATAATCCCATGACCATCCAACGAAAACCACATCATACCCTCCTTCATTATAGGTAGGAATATAATCATAATCAATAAGAGGATAATCCCATAATCGTCCTGTAGGAAACCACCCCCATCCAGTTGATTCATGGAATTCTACACCAATACCAATTTTTGGTAATTGATTCTCTATAAGAAGTGTCCATTGATTTCTAGCAGCACTTGTATTAGGGGATAAAAGATTAATCAAAAACAATGGCTCATATTGTGGTTCATCTGCACCTATAGCACATAAAGAAGAATTTAATAGCATTAAACTTAAGATAAAAACTAATCCCACTCTCTTCATTTCTTTCAACTGAAATACATAGTCATATGATTTTATATTATTTTCGGGTAAAAAAATGATCTAAGGTTTTTTTTTCTCTTAGCGATGCTAATAATGATTAAACCAAGTGAAATTGTTACTAGGACAACCTATTCATTTAGCTCTTACAAAAAATGATTATTTTTGAAAAACCTCACTTTATTCTTTTTTCAATTTTCTGTAGAACAAGAAAAGAGAAAGAAAAGGTTACTATTTTCTTTTCTTAATTAAAGGAACAATTGCAATACATGAAACAAGAATAACAAACAAAATAGCTGTTTTAAGAGAAAACTCAGATATTGAGCTTAGAGGATAGGGATCTTCAGAACCGGCAGTACCATCAATCGGATAACTCCCTGAACCCGACCAATCACTCCAGAAATTTCCCTTGTTGGTCGAAGTATCGTACCAAATGTTGTTAATTCCTACGTCATAGGCTTGCGAAGTACCTCCAGGATAATTGTCTTGAAACACATTATGATGAATTACGTTATTCGTGGTATTCCCATAAAATTCTATCCCATAACCCAAACTACTGGTTACAGTATTAGAAATTACAGATATGCCTGTTACTTCTAATGTTTGCGAACCCATTATAGTTATTCCTACTACATTAAGATTAAGGTTATTATCTTCCAACAAGCAATTTTGAGAATAAATGGCTATTCCTATATCATTATCATCACATGTATTTCTTAGTATATCAGAATTGTTACTTCTGAAGCTCGAAACTCCATTACCATAATTTTCGCATGTATTATCTTGAATTAAAGCATTATTTGAGTACCTAGTATAAATTGCAGTTCCATACTTATTTGGCTCATCTAGTGCATTAAAATCATTAATGAAAGTACTGCTCGAAATTTCAAGATCTGGTGAATAATATGCATAAATATCTAAACTAGCAATATCGGTTACAATGCAACTATCGCTATAGAAAAAGTGAATTCCATAAATTGTTGCTGGAGAAATAGAAAGATCAGTAATTGTTATTCTAGAACTATTTACAACTATAATCTGTCCATATAATGAAGCATCTATTGTTTCATCTGCTTCATTATATATAATAGCTATAGGAAGACCATTAATGGAATTATCTGTAAAAGTTAAAAATGGATAATCAGAACTAAAATAAAAATTGATATTAAAACCATTATTTATCAGTGTATTATTAATTACTGTAGCATAGATATGGAATAGATCTACTCCCACATAATTATCTTTGAGTGAGTTATTGCTTATGTTTATTTGACTACTGAAGGATGATGAGATACCTACATAACCATTTGTACATGTATTATTGTGGATTACAGATTCTGAACAATATTCCGAATTTATTGCCCATTTAGTATCTGAGACCGTATTGTTTAGTATTTGACTTTGAGCTGAAGAATGAAGATAAATACCAAAAGTGTGATCTGAACAAGTATTATTTCTGATAATAGTTCTTCCCGTACCAATGTTGTATAAAGTTATTCCATGTAGAGAACCTTCAATATAACAATTCTCAATTATGAAATAATCATCAACATTGATTATTTTTATACTATAATCAACACCATTTGTTATACTGTAATTTGCTATAAGATATGGAGTACCTGGATCTCCTGTACCAGAAAAACCATAGGTAGAGAAATCATCTGAAGAATCAATCCAAATCGGTTCATGAGTAGTATAACCTGAAATTAGTGTATTAGATACATCAGCACCATTGAAAGAGAAAATAGTAGAATCTGTTGAAGATAGACATGAAAATACAAATATTAAACCTAATATGGATATTGAAATAATTTTTTTCTTAATTTTTATACCTTTGACCATTTGAGTCACCAAGAGGTTAAGTGGAACGTGATATCCTTTTTGAAATAAATACTTTGTTGTGTTAGATTTGATGTTTGTTCAAAAGGTGCGAAAACTTATTCATTTAGCTCCTACAAAAAATGATTTTTCTTGAAAACCTTCCCAGTTCTCCTTTTTTAAATTTCTACGGAAGATTTATAATTTAATGTAATAGAACTATTTTGTTAGAAAACAAGGTTAAGAAAATGACAGATGATAGAGCTATTATTCTAAAAGCCGATGAACTACCTGATAAATGGTATAATATCATACCTGATTTACCTGAACCTCTTCCACCACCGATGGATCCTCCTGAAGGATATTCTAGAGTTGGTGATCTTCCCAATCTCTTGGTTGGTGAATGTCTAAAACAAGAAATGTCTGGAGAGAGATGGATCCCTATTCCCGAAGGAATTCGGGAGTTATACTTGGCCGCAGGAAGACCTAGAGCACTTTTCAGAGCTAAGAATCTAGAGAAGAAATTAGGTACTCCTGCAAAACTATTTTACAAATCAGAATTTTACAGCCCGACAGGTAGTCACAAAGTAAATACTGCTCTTGCACAAGCTTATTATGCAAAAGAACAAGGATTTGAGCGCCTTACAACTGAAACAGGAGCTGGACAATGGGGTAATGCCCTCGCTTATGCATCTAGTTTAGTTGGATTAGAATGTACTGTTTTTTGGGTTAGGGCCGTTTATAGATGGAAACCTCATAGATTGAACTTCATGCAAATGTTTGGTGCTGATGTATATGCATCTCCAAGCCAGCAAACCGAGTTCGGTAAGAAATTATATGCTGAAAATCCTGACCATAATGGATCATTAGGCATAGCTATTTCTGAAGGATTAGAAGATGCTAAAAAAGATCCAAAAGCTGTTTATTGTCTTGGTTCTGTTTTGAATCATGTAATGTTACATCAATCTATTATAGGTTTAGAGACCAAGAAACAGATGGAAATCGCAGGAGAATACCCAGATGTAGTTATTTCATGCCTTGGTGGAGGAAGTAACTTTGGTGGAATTGCCTTACCCTGGATGCATGATGTACTGAAAAAGAAAGAAGATATTCACTTTATTGCTGCACAAAGTGAAGCTGCTGCAAACTTACAAGGAGAGTACAAGTATGACTTTGCTGATCATGCAGAGATGACACCAATGCTGAAGATGTATACTCTTGGTCATCAAGTAACTATGGTCCCAATATTGGGAGATGGACTTAGGTATCACGGAAGTTCCCCAATTCTGAGTCTTTTGAGACATCTTGGATATATTGACACAATTGCGTATCCCACAGATGAAATACACATCTTCCAAAGGGCTAAAGAATTTGTTCAAGCTGAAGGGTTCCTACCTGCACCTGAATCAGCATACAGCGTTGCCTGTGCAATAGATGAAGCAATTAAATGTAAAGAAAATAACGAGAAGAAAACTATCTTATTCAACATAAGTGGGCATGGTTTTCTAGATATGGATGGATATGCAGAAAAGCTTGGACTGAAACAACAACCAGAGAGAGCATAAAACTAAAATCTCCTCCATACCATTTTTTTTCTATTTTTTGATAATTTAAAAAGAGAAAGAGAAAGTGAGAAAAACATTCGATTTCAATCTAGAGATGGTTCGGGGGAAGGAGTTCCCTCCTCGCCCAATATCTCATCAAAGGTGAGCTTTGCTTGTTCGTCGAAATCAGCGATTTTCTCAATTTCTAAAATTTCTTCCTCTTTCTGTTCTAAGATTGCTTTCATTTCTTCTTCGCGGAGTTGAGCAATCTTTTCCAAATTCATGTATTTTATTACAATTAATCCTACAGTTCCAGCTATTGCAATACAGATTGTTATGATGATGAATATCCAACTTGTGGGAATAACACCTGCCAAAGTTGCTGCTATTATAGAAGCTATTACAGATGCAGCAGTAATTACTGTATCTATAACTCCTGAAATCTTACCTAAATCCTTGTTTGGAACTATTCTTTGAATGAGGGTAGCGAATGGAAGGTTAAAACCAACATTGATACATCCAACTAGTATCATCCCCATCCATATCCACACTACACCTCCTGGTGCAAATGGTGCAATGGCTAAGAAAGCTAAGCAGAAACTTGCTACTAAAATAGTAACAGACATGAAAGTTAATTTTCGCTTAAGTTGTCCTTTCACTGATAGAATAATTGCAAGTATTAAACCACTTATAGCTGCAAAGCTCATCATCATTCCAAATTCTTTTTCACCTACGCCAAATTCGAAATTCATGTAAGGAACGATAAGTGGATCTACCATCCCTATCATGAGTATTGTAAATGAAAATAAAATTATTACAAAAGTAATTATTTTGTCAGTAAATGCTAGCCTGAATCCATCTTTTAATCCAGTTCCAACACTTCGTAGAGTGATTTTATCTTCTGTTTTTTCTGGCTTTAGATCTTTTCTTATAGTAAACAATAATATTGCAGATACGATGTATGAACTACCATCTATTATGAAAGATATATCAAATCCAAAAGCAGCTATAAGAAATCCAGCAAGTAAAGGTCCAATTAATCTGGAAAGCTGGCTAGTTGTTTGAATAAAACCGTTAGCGGATAAAAGTTGATCTTGTTTTACTAACCTAGGAATGCTAGCTGTTTTGGCAGGATAGAAGAATTGTCTAACAGATGAGTTGAAAAGAGCGAATAGATATAAATGCCACATCTGTGTTGTCAGTATCAGACCAAAAGCAGCTAAAGCTCCTAGAAAATCAGCGATTATCATTACTTTTTTACGATCAAATTTATCTACAAGGACTCCTGCAACAGGTCCTAAAATTAACATTGGAAGTAAGGTAAACGTGGTCATTAAAGCTATTGCTCTTGTTGCTTCATTTTCAGTTAAACCACTTGTAAATACTAAAGCCATGAAAATTATTGCTACACTTGTGAAATACGAGCCTACATTACTAATAAATCCTCCAAGAAATAATGCTGAGAAATCCCAACTTCTTAACAAAGCAAGAGGGTTGGGTTTCCTTTCCTCAGCTGTAATATCATCATTAAGTTCATTTGCAGGTTGAACATTCTTCATAGCTACACCTTTATCTTCTGATTGAACTATCAGTGGTCAGTCTATTAGAGAGTGTTGAGAAGAAGTGACCACCAAATGACCAATATTCAATTTTAGATGTTTTGTGAGTTCGTTTTGCTTTTTGATATACTTTCATTTTTCATGCATTCCTTTTTGTTTGATAATTTACAATAAAACTCTTGTTTATTAAGGAGTTTTAAAAATCATAAGTTTAAGAGGCTGAAACTTAAGTTTATTTAAGAAATGGTTCTATTGAATCAGCTAATTTCTTAGTGAATGGTTTCAAAGCAAAAGTGAATATATTAAGCTAAAAGGTTAAAGCTGAGATATAATATGCTAAACTGCTCTATTCTCAGTTAAAAAGAACTGGATAGTAAAAGAATGAGCTAAAATTAAATAAAAAAAAACTAAAGAGATGTGTTATTTTCTCTTTTTACCTTCAGTTTCTACTTTAGAACACTCATAATAATTTGTTTTCATATTTCAGGAGGTCCTTGTTCTATAAAATCAAAACATTCTGTTTTATCTGTGGATTCATCTATTGATTCTACCAACCAAGTAGCTCCAACATCAATATACTCTGATAACAATTCTTCTCGTTTTTGAGAATCTATTCCCATAGTACGAACACAAGCTACAATATCAAAATCCTTCATGTTAGAACGATGTTCTTTGATTAATGAGATAATCTCTAGTAGTGTTTTAGGTGTTGGAAAATAATCATCATTATCCATTGGTACAACTCCATCTAACTTCGTACTCCTAATGAAAGGTTTCTTAAAAGGCCACGTTCCAGCTCCCCAGATAGGTATTCGCGGAGTTTGTAAGGCTTTAGGTAAAAAAGTTACATTGTCAATTTTATAATATTCACCATTATAGCTGAATTTTTTTCCACTCCACAGTCCTAATAAAACTTCCAGTCCTTCATCCATCTTTTTAGCTCTTATTTTAATATCTGACTCTTCACCAAATGCTGCAAATTCCTCTTCAGGAGGAAAGCCTAAACCTACCCCCAATATTAATCTCCCATTTGAAAAACGATCTAAAGATACAGTTTCTCGAGCTAATTTCCAAGGTCGACGTCTAGGAATTGGAGTAATATTTGTTCCTAATTTTATTTTTTTAGTTCTAGATGCCATCGCAGTTAATGCTATCCATGGATCAACAATTTGATGAATTGGATCTTTATTCCCTAGTATCCAATCCCATATGAAATGTCCATTCCATCCAGTGGTTTCTATTTTTTGTGATATCTTAACTAAGTTATCAATTGACCCATAAAATTCTCCAATATTGGGTGTGACTATCCCATATTTGATTTTTTTTGCCATAAAACCACAATTTATGAGATGATTTTAGAAATATAAAACTATTTTGGGAGAATCTTAAAGTTAAGATATAAGTACACAAACTTCTTCAACATCAGCTGTTACAAATTCAAAAGTGAATAGCTTAAGTTGAAAGGTTGAAACTGAAAAAAGAAAAGAGAAAGAGTGTTATGATTAAGGATTCACAGCTGGATGTTCTTCAACATCAGCTGTTTCAAAAGCAAAAGTTTGTTTTTCCTTTACTCCTTTTTGACTCTCAATGAATAATTTCATTTCTTCTTCACGAACTAGAGCTGTTTGATCCATCTTCTTAGTTTTGGTAACTATTATGAACATAAGTCCTGCTGCAAGTATTATTGCTGCGACAATTCCAAGGATAGCACTTATGCTAATATATCTAGCTAGTAGGACTGCTAGAACTGATGCTACTAAGGAAGCTCCAGTCATAACTGTGTCAATTACTCCACTTACTTTTCCTAGATGTTCGTTTTTAACGATTTTTTGTAAAAGAGTTGAGAAAGGAATAGAAAATCCAACATTAGTAAATCCTATAAGCGACATTCCTAAAAATAACCACACAACTGGTTCTGGTAGAAGGGGTGCTATCGCCATAATTGCAACACATATACCTAATGCAATAATTGCATATGACATGAATGCTAGTTTTTTATTCAGTTTTCCTTTAATTGAAAGTGCTATTGCTGCTATTACTCCACTCATAGCAGAGAACATCATCATCAATCCAAAATCCTTCTCTTCTAATCCAAAAACGAAATTCAGATAAGGTACTGCAACCGGATCAATTGCTCCTACAGCAAATATTGTTATTGCGAAGCTTATAACTACAAAACCAATTATTTTGTCTGTAAAAGTGATTTTAGCACCATCTCTCATCCCCACTAAAACGCTTTTAACACTAACTTTTTCTTCGGTTTGAGGAGCTTTAAGATTTGTTGTGATTAGAAGTATAAGCGCAGCGGAAATTGCGTAAGTTACTGCGTCTATAATAAAAGCTGTTTTGAATCCCCAAGCCTCAATCACAAATCCTGCAGCTAAAGGTCCTAATAATCTAGATAATTGACTTGTTGTTTGTATGAAACCATTTGCTGAAAGCAGTTTATCTTGTTCTACAATCATCGGAATTGCTGCACCTTTTGCTGGATAAAAGAACTGCCTAACTGAAGAACTAAGTGTCAATAATAAATATAAATGCCACATTTGACTAGCAAAGATTAATCCAGTTACAACTGCTACTCCAAGTAGATCCGCCATAATCATGATTTTCTTTCTATCAAACTTATCAGCTATAACTCCACCTATAGGACCTAAAATCAACATAGGTAGAAGTGCAAATGTTGTTAGTAGAGCAACAGCTTGGACTGCTTCTGCTTCAGGTAAGTGTAAAACTAGCTGTAAAGCGTAAAATATGACTGCTATCTGGGTGAACCATGTTCCCATGTTCGAAATAAAACCGCCAATAAATAACGCAGTGAAATCTTTTTTCTTTAGGAGCACAAAAGCACTCTCTTTTTTCTCTGTTTCTTCAACAGTTGTTGTTTTTTCACTCATTTTTACCTCTTCCGTTTTTGAAGTAATTTCAAAATGGAATAACTTTCTATCTGGAATATATTCCACATTGGCATTTATAAACATTTCTCTCAATATGAAATTAATTCCATAATGGAAAAACTTTTTAAAGGATAAAAACTATGATTCATGAGGAAGAAAATGAGTGAATCAGACAAAGTTCTAAAGCTTCTGGAAGATTTGAGAGAATTACAACTAGATGAGACAGAATTTGGAATTATTACTGCATTGAGATGGTATGGATCTCTAAATCTGAAGAAAGTTGCTAAATTGATTCAACGACCAGAGAGTACAACTCTTAGATATATTAGAAAGCTTAGAGATAGTAATAAGATAGAATTTGATAGTGAGAAATCAGAAAAAACTTGGGGGAATTTTTACAAACTATCTAACAGAGTAAGTGCTCTTTATGAGAATTACATGAATATGATGGATGAACGAGTAGAAAGAATCGTTTTTGACCTTGATAAATTTGATGAAATGTCTGATGAGAAGTTAGAAAAATATTTTATCAATGAAGTTGTAAATCCAGGTAAACTTGCTGAAGTTCCATCAACAAGAGCATATTTTCATTTTGTCTCTAATCTTCAGAGATTAATTGTAAACGAAACAATGGACAGTATTGAAACATTAGCTGAGTTAGCTGAAAAAGAAGGGTATGATGAAATTAAGGAAAAAATCATCTTACCACCAATGGATGTAAGTACTTATGTATCAGTGCTAAAAGTGAGTAAAATACGACATATTTTGAGAATGAATGATCTGATACTAAAATTTGACAAACAGGTAAGGGAATTAGCTAAAGAAATTATAAAAGAAATGGATAAAGAAGGCATACCTGAAGAAGATAGAAAAACTCAATTTCTTAACATCTTTACAGGTAGTTTAGATATGGAACTAAAGCTTAAGGAAGATAAATAACCTTCCTAAAATATCTTATCTATCTCTTCTACAGAACAATTTTATAGTAAATCTGTTTTTTCTGGAATATGACTGAAATTTCTCAGAAAGAATGGGCTATAGTTAAAGATGGTTTAGTTACAGATTGGGCAGCCAAAGTAGATCCCGATACTCCTTTACCTGAGTATCCTAGACCACAGCTCAAAAGAGTAGGATGGTTAAATCTCAATGGGATGTGGGAATATGCAATAACATCCAAGAATGCACAGGAAGTAACTTCTTTTGATGGTCAAATTCTTGTTCCCTTTGCTGTAGAATCTGCTATTTCTGGAGTAAAAAAACCTCTCCGACCTAATCAACTTCTGTGGTATAGAAGAAAATTCGAAATACCAGAAGCTTGGAAAGGGCAAAATCTTCTTCTTCATTTTGGTGCAGTTGACTGGAAAGCTCAAATTTGGGTAAATGGAAGTTTTGTTGGAGAACATAAAGGAGGCTACGTTCCATTCAGTTTCGAGATTTCTAAATATGTAAAATATACAGAATCAAATGAAATAATCGTTTCAGTCTGGGACCCAACAAACAAGGGTAGACAGGAAAGAGGAAAGCAGAGATTAAAATCTTGGTTGATTTTTTATACTGCTGTTTCAGGTATCTGGGGGACAGTCTGGTTAGAACCTGTACCAAAAACTAGAATAAAAAAACTCTTTTTAGTCCCAGATATTGATAATGCACAAATTAAGATTTCTCCCATTTTTGAGAATTTGAAGAAAGATGATGAAATTCGAATTAGTATCAAATCACGAGGGAGCACAATAAACAAGGAACTATCCACTGAAAAGAAATCCTATATTTTAAATGTACCAAACCAAATCCTCTGGTCTCCGGAAAATCCATTTTTGTATGATTTGAGTATTGAAATACTTAGAAAGGGAGAAGTGATTGATAAGGTTGATAGCTATTTTGGAATGAGAAAAATAAGCATCATACATGATAATTTTGGTTTTCCTAGATTAGCTTTAAACAACGAGATTTTGTTTCAATATGGAGTGTTAGATCAGGGATACTGGCCTGATGGTCTTTACACAGCTCCTACAGATGAAGCTCTCAAATTTGACATTGAACTAGCCCAAAAATACGGTTTCAATATGATAAGAAAACATGTTAAAACTGAGTCATCAAGATGGTATTATCATTGTGATAAAATGGGAATGTTAGTTTGGCAAGATATGCCAAATGGGGGTAGTTTCTTTTCAGGTTTTCTAGGATTCTTTTTTGGTGGAAAACTAGGTTTTCGCTACGGAAGATATAGGCGATCAGTGAGAACACAATACTATGCTGAGCTCAAAGAAATGATTGATTCTCTTTACAATCACCCTTCAATATTAGTTTGGGTTCCTTTCAACGAGGGTTGGGGACAATTCGAAACTAAGCAAGTTACAGATTATGTTCGAGTTCTAGATAATTCTCGTTTGATTGATAGTGTTAGTGGGTGGGTGGATAAAAAAACTGGTGATATTATTGATATCCACAAATATATTGGTCCTGTAATGCCTAAAAGAGAATATTATAGAGTTGCAGTTTTAGGAGAATTTGGTGGATTAGGGTATAAAGAAGAGGGTCATATTTGGAATCCTAAAAAAACTTGGACTTACAAGACACTGAAGACACGTGAAGAACTATCAGACAAGTATGCAGAGATTTTAGTTGAAACATTGGTTTTAAAATATGTAGGTTTAGGGGCTGCTATCTATACTCAGCTTACTGATGTTGAACAAGAGGTTAACGGATTAATAACCTATGATAGAAAAATTCCTAAACTTGATTTTTCTCATGTGAAAGAGTGTAATGAGCAATTGTATCAAAAAGAGTAATAAAACGATTAATAATCTCCTCAGGTTTTCTTTCTTCCTTCTTTGAGTTTTTAGCCATATTAACAGTATAACTAAAGGAATCATTAGAACACCTGCAACTATAAATAAAAATGGTGGTGGTATGAAGCCTAGTTGTACTGTAAGTGGATCAGGAAAGGTTTCAACAGTTGTTTTTGCTATCAAACTACCTATGAAAAATCCAATGGTCATAGGAATTAAAACAAAAAATATCATGATTTCCTTTTAATCTTAAGACGATTTTTTCAGCTATTTCAGGACCAAAGTATTTGGGGACAAGAAGAGTAGCATCCAGTAATTCCCTATCCTCAAATTCCAGCTCGTTTTCAATATCTTCAAAAGACGGTGGTAAATAATATCCTTTGAGTATTTTACTCATTTTTACTCTCTAGTATACACCTCTTGAAACTTAAATTTTTTCCTATTTGCGTTAATGACGAGTTTTTTTTCAAAAATATTAAAGATTATAAATAGATATTCCAAAAGTAAGCATTTCTCAAAGAAATAAATTTTTGTAAAACCGATAGCTATTATAAACTTAAATTGAATAATAAATTGATTAATATGGATAAACTAACCCTAAATGTAACTGGAATGACTTGTGGTCATTGTCAAATGTCAGTAGCAAAAGCTCTGAAGGATGTTTCTTGTGTAAAATCAGCAGCAGTAAATCTAGAAACAAATACAGCTGTAGTTGAGTATAAATCAGGAAAAACTACTACTGAAGAGATGATAAAAGCTATAGAGGAAGTTGGTTACAAAGCTTCAGTTGCTTAACACGATTTAGTAGTTAATTTTGTTATACCTTCTCAATAATTACTTATAGGAAAGAAACCGCTTATGGAAGAAAATGTAGAAAAGAAGACTATCGCTTTGGAAGGAATGCACTGTGCTGCATGTGTAACTAAAGTAGAGAAAGCTATATCTTCATTAGAGGGCGTCGATTCTGCGGCTGTTAATCTTATAAGCCATAATGCTCAACTCATCTATAATCCATCAATTGTAACTGAGAAACAAATCATTAAAGTTGTAGAAAAAGTTGGTTATAAGGCCTCTTTTGACGTTGATCAGCTATCATTTATGAAGAATAAACAGTTAATTGATATGCGCTGGAGGTTCATAGCCAGTTTAATTCTAGCTTTACCTGTTTTCATCTTTGCAATGGGTCATATGATACCCTTTAACCTTTGGTTTCCAGTTTTTGCTGACTGGCTAATGAATACTACCATATTCCCCAATATGCTTCTATCCAATTTCCTACAACTCATTCTTACAACTCCTATTCAATTCATTATTGCTTATCCCTTTTACAAAGCAGCTTGGAAGAGTTTAATTAACAGAAGTGCATCTATGGATGTTCTTGTTGTGCTCGGAACAAGCGCAGCATATTTCTATAGTTTATTTTCAATATTTTATGCAATCAGTAATACAGAATACCATGGATCAGTGTTCTTCGAAACTTCTGCGATACTTCTAACTTTCATTTTTCTAGGAAAATATTTAGAAGAAATAGCTAAAGGTAGAACTTCTGAAGCTATTAAGAAATTAATAGAATTACGTCCTGATACAGCTCTAGTTGTTCGTAATGGTGAAGAAGTTGAGATACCTATTGACGATGTTGTTTTAGGAGACATCTGTGTTATCAAACCTGGAGATAGTATTCCTGTTGATGGAACGATTATTGAAGGACAATCCTATGTTAACGAAAGTATGATAACAGGAGAAAGTGTTTCAGTGTTTAAAGAACCTGAAGATTCTCTAATAGGCGGAACAATTAACGAAAATGGTTTTGTTAAAATGGAAGCTAAGAGAGTGGGTGCTGATACAACACTCAATCAGATAATCAAAATGGTTGATGAAGCTCAAACATCTAAAATCCCTATTCAAAAATTAGCTGATAGGATTTCAGCTTGGTTTGTTCCTTCTGTAGTAGTTATTTCTTTAGTCACCTTTACAATCTGGTTCTTGTTATTTCAATTCGGAGTTATTAACATTAACACAATTACTGGTGGAGTTTCTGCAGGAATAAGTTCAATATTTCTCTATTCTTTTCTATTAGCTATTACTGTATTGGTGATTTCTTGCCCTTGTGCTCTAGGGCTTGCAACCCCAACAGCTATTATGGTAGGTACTGGTATTGGTGCACAGAATGGAATTCTTATTCGAAGTGGTGAGGCTCTAGAAATTGCTCGAAACGTTAATGTTGTTCTTTTTGATAAAACTGGAACAATCACTGAAGGGTCACCTAAAGTTACTGAACTAATTTCTACAGCTAGCGATCAAAGTGAGAAAAATATTCTCAGAATTGCTGCATCTTTAGAACAAGGATCCGAACACTCAATAGCTAAGGCCATTTTGCACGAGGCTGAAGAAGAGAAAATAGACATTATTAACATAGATAACTTTAAAGCTCATCCTGGAAAGGGAATTGAAGCTGAAATAAACAATGAGCATTATTCTTTTGGAAATAGAAAGCTATGTAACATTCTAGAAACTTCTATTGAAGATGAGATTGAACAAAAAATGGTTGAGTTGGAAAATCAAGGTAAAACCGTTATGGTTCTAATCAGTGAAAAGAATGTAATTGGCTTAATTGCCATATCTGACACAATAAAACCAAATTCTATAGAAGCCATCTTGCAGCTTCAAGAAATGGGTTTGAAAGTCGTGATGGTTAGTGGAGATAATATTAGGGCAGCTAAAGCCATTGCAGCAGAAGTCGGTATAGATGAGGTGCATGCAGATGTTTTACCAGAAGAGAAAGTGAATGTAGTTTCCAATTATCAGAGCAAAAACCAGAAAGTGTTATTTGTTGGGGACGGGATTAATGATGCTCCAGCTTTAGCTAAAGCTGATGTAGGTATTGCGATAGGATCTGGAACAGATGTAGCCATCGAAACTGGTGATATTGTTCTTGTTAAAGATGATTTGAGAGATGTTGTAACTGCTATTGATCTAAGTAAGAAAACTATTAGAAAAGTGA